>BJGN01000233.1 GCA_014190515.1 Bacteroidota bacterium | reverse complement strand
ATTCAATGTATGCTGAGAAATTCCATTCGATAAAATAGCGACCTTCAGTTTTTTGTTCATGGATTAATCCTTTCCTTGGCGTATAAAAAACAATCGGTTAATCCTTTTTCCAGTGATATTTCAGGAGACCAATTAAACATTAATTTAGCTTTATCAATATTTGCTATCACATCGTTAATCTCTTGAAATCGCACTTCATTTTTGGATACAACTGGAAGATTGGTACCTGCAATTTTTTGGATAATCTTTACTAATTCAGCTACACTATAAGAAACGCCCGAACCAATATTTATGATTTCAGCATTCTTGAGTTTAGCTTCAACAGCAATAGTTATAAAATTTACAACATCATCAATAAATATATAGTCCCTTTTGGGGTTTAAGTCCAATAAGGTTATTTTCCGATATTGAAGAGCCTGGTTAATAATAGTTGGAATTAAAAAGTGTTCCGGCTGACCTGGTCCATAAACATTAAATGGTCGGATAATAAGGGAAGGAACATTTAAATAATTAGCATAAAAAACACAGGCCTGTTCAGCAATATATTTTGAAAATGCGTAAGGATTATTAGGTTTTGGCAGCTCCTTTTCTGAAGTTGGTACTTCATCTGGTAAACCATATAGATAGGCACTTATAAAAATTAAAGGAACCTTATTATTTCTGCAGAATTCCAAGATACGCATGGTACCTAGGGCATTTACCTTGAAAAATTCGTCGGGTTTTTGCCAACTGTCAGGGACGAAAGTGGAAGCAGCCAGATGAATGACTTTATCTACTTTACCATTAAATTTGTCCAAGGTACCTGGATCAGAAACATCCCCATTGGAACTAAAAAGGGCATATATTTCATGCCCCTTTTCCATTAATGCCCTACTCAGATACTTCCCAATAAACCCAGAAGCACCCGTAATTAATATATTACTCATGTAAAAATATATGTTTCATCGAATCAAATTCATCGATTGCCTTCATATAATCATCCGGTCTGCCTATATCAAGCCAATAACCTTCATGTAAAACAACATTTATTTTTTTATTGGCACTTAATAAATCAAGGACTAAATGATCAAATCCATAATATTTGTCTTTTGGAATCAAATCGAGGGCTTTTCTATTCAGAATATAAATGCCCATACTAACTTCAAATGGAATATTGGGTTTTTCTTTAAATCCGGACAAAGATCGATTTTCGTTCACCTCCAGAACACCATAGTCAATATCCTGAATCCTTTTATAAGAAGAAATCGTCAACCAGGCACCCGAATTCAAATGATTATTATAAAGAGCAGAATAAGATAAATCTGTTAAAATATCCCCGTTCATAACTAAAAAATCATCCGGCAGGTTGTCTATAAGTGTTAAGGGGCCCATGGTTCCTAATGGTTCATTTTCCAGGGAAAAATCAATATTTGCATTCCACTTTTCTCCATCTTCAAAAAAAGACCTGAATAAAGCAGCCTGATGATTAATGGCCAGGGTAATTTGGTTGAAACCAGCTGGGACGAGTTGCTTAATAATTACCTCCAATATTGGATAATCCCCAACAGGCATGAGCGGTTTAGGCAAAACGACAGTGTATGGCCTCAACCTGGTACCTTTCCCACCGGCCAATATAACTGCTTTCAGATTAGACATTATAAATATCAGATTTGTAATTACTTAAATTTTCTGGTTTACTGAACCACTCAATCGTTTTTGATAGCCCAGCTTTAAAACCTTCTAATCCACCATATTTGGGTTTCCAATGAAGCATATCTGCCGCTTTTTTATTATCGGCCCAAAGACGTTCCACTTCGGAATCTTTAGGTCTGAGCCTTTTATCTTCTGTTTCAATAGTTATGCTTTTATTCATTAACTCAGCTATAACATTGACTGTGTCCCCAATAGAAATTTCAAAATTACTACCTAGATTAATCGTTTCACCGAAGGCATTCTCAGCTTTTAGCGCAGCGATAAAACCATCTACAGTATCTTGAACATAATTAAAATCTCTGGTTGGATGGATTGATCCCAATTTGAGTACATCTAATCCATTTGCCAATTGAGTTATAATAGTTGGGATAACAGCTCTTGCCGATTGCCTTGGACCATAAGTATTGAAGGGCCTGATAGTAATGACAGGCAATTCAAAAGAAGTATAAAAAGAGTAAGCTAATTGATCAGCCCCAATTTTACTTGCAGAATATGGAGATTGACCTTGAAGCGGATGCTCCTCAGTAATTGGAACAAAACGAGCAGTCCCATAAACCTCGCTGGTAGAAGTATGAATTATTCGTTCAACATTCAAACTTCTTGCTGCTTGTAAAACATTTAACGTACCCTTTATATTGGTATCAATATAAGTATCGGGAGAATGATAGGAGTATGGGATAGCAATAAGTGCAGCTAGGTGCAACACAGTGTCGCATCCTTCCATCGCATTTTTAACTCCGTATGGATCTCTTATATCACCCGAAAAAACATCTATTTCAGACAAAACTGATTTGTCCAACGAGTCAAGCCAACCCCACTTATTAAAAGAATTATATAGTGTAAATGCTTTCACATTATAACCTAAATGAACGAGGGACTCAACTAGATGAGAGCCTATAAAACCATCAGCACCAGTGACAAGGATTTTTTTCATTTTATATAAGAATGTTATAAACTTTCAAAAGAACGAAAATAATTTAGCAAGTATAATTTTCACTATCACTTTACACCTTTTTAATCCACTGTATAAAATAGAAGCCTTCTTCAAATATGGTATTGATCTTTTATATTCCTTGTTAAGAAACAAACCACTTCCTATAGAACTATAGAGCCATAAAGGTTGGATATCACTTTTTCTGATATAATTTCTTCTTATTGCTTGAGCTGTTAAAATGGTCCTTTTGGAAGTTGATATATTTCCACCACCAAACCAATAATAAACCAAAGGTTGATTAATATGAACAAAACGATTCGTAATTTTTGAAATTCTTAGCCATAAATCAAAATCTTCCCATGCAATATATTCATGACCCTCGTTAAAAAAGCCAACCTTATCCAGTATAGATTTTCGGACTACTACGGTAGAATTACAAATTGCATTCCCATTTTTCAGTAAATCAGTAGTGATATTTGTCTTTAAATCTCTTACTCTAACAATTTCTTTTTCTGTTAGAGATTTCGCCTTATAAAAATCAGAATAAACAAGATCAGCTCCATTTTCAAGACATTCAAAAGCTAACTGTAATTTATTTTCATGCCACCAATCATCAGAATCTAGAAAGGCAATATATTTCCCTTTCGCTTGTGTAATACCGAGGTTTCGGGGAATAGCTGGCCTTCCACTATTTGGAATTTTTATATATTTAATATTTAAATCCTTACTAAAATCTGCAACTACTTCAGGTGTGTTATCAGTTGAACCATCGTCACAAATCAATACTTCAAAACTCTTATATGATTGATGATTTAGAGATGTAAGAGCCCTTTTTAAATCAAAACTTCTATTGTAAGTTGGAATAATAACGCTAAACAATTAATTTAGTATTTATTTTTTGCAAATAAAATGCTTTAGTGTAATATTCCCATTTTTCGAATCAACAACTACAGGTAAATGAGTTTCATGAATTTTTAACAAATTAAAACCTGAATTTATAATTGAAGATTTCCAATACCATATTGGATAATC
>BJGN01000232.1 GCA_014190515.1 Bacteroidota bacterium | reverse complement strand
GACACGACGGTTTCACAATTAAGTAAGATAATTTCACGTCAGATACCCGCTGTCATTGTCAAAAAAACAGCAGGTGATTTCCAGATTATATCCCAATATGACTTAATACAAAGTTTATAGCGGGTGAAGTTAGTCGATGTACCGTTTTATAATTTCGCTGTAAGCATCAATACGTCGATCTCTAAAAAATGGCCACATTCTGCGAACTTCTTCCGTCCTGTTTTTATTTATCTCCACTAAAAAGCCATTAGATGAGGTGCTATCTGCTTTAAAAAGGATTTCCCCTTGAGGTCCACATACGAAGCTCTGTCCCCAAAAGGTTATGCCCTTTGTATTTCCCGTCCAATCTGGTTCAAACCCACATCGGTTAATGGCAATTAGAGGTAAACCATTGGCGATAGCGTGACCTCTCTGTACGGTAAACCAGGCATCATATTGTCTTTCCTTTTCCTCCTCAGCATCTGAATGTTCCCAACCAATAGCCGTTGGATAGATTAAAATTTCTGCTCCTTTTAAGGCCATCAGCCTTGCTGCTTCGGGATACCACTGATCCCAACAAACAAGAATACCTAACTTACCTACACTCGTTTGAATAGGTTCAAAACCCATATCTCCCGGTGTAAAATAAAACTTCTCATAGTAAGCGGGATCATCCGGAATATGCATTTTCCTATATTTCCCAGCAATACTGCCATCACTTTCAAAAACCACAGATGTATTATGATAAAGACCAGGTGCTCTTTTTTCAAAAAGTGAAGAAACTATAACCACTTTATTATCAGCGGCTACTGTACTTAGTATTTCTGTAGATTTACCTGGGATGGTTTCTGCCAAATCAAAAATAGATGGATCTTCTGCCTGACAAAAATAAATGCTATTATGTAACTCCTGCAGCGTTATAAGTTCTGCCCCCATGCTAGCCAGCCGTTTTATTTCCGGTATGATTCTAACTAAATTTTCACCAGAATTATGGCTGGAGGCTTGTTGTATGAGACCAACTTTGATACTGTTTTTTTTCATCGCTTCAATATTATAGATTGATAGATCCTTCTGGATACTGCATAGAAATGCAATGTAAAGATCCGTGTTGTTCAATTAAGGTGCGACAAAGCACAGGGATAATTTTTCTCTCGGGGAAAATACTGCTTAAAACGTTTACAGCTTCCTGATCCTGTTTTACATTGTAAATAGGGAGTAATACTGCTCCATTGATAATTAAAAAATTTGCATAAGTAGCAGGTAATCTGTGTCCGTCGTCAGCAAAACAAGCATCTGGCCAGGGTAATGGAACTAAATGAAAAGCATTACCATTGATATCAACCAGATTCATCAGCTCTGCCTCCATTTTCAAAAGATCATCATAGTGTTCGTCTAGTTGATTATCACATTTTACATAAGCAAGAGTGGTTGGATTACAAAAACGAACTAAAGTATCAATGTGTGAATCTGTGTCATCACCTGCCAAATATCCATGATTAAGCCAATATATATTGGATGTTCCAAAACTTTGCAATAACAGATTATTTATTTGGTCCTCAGAAAAAGAAGGATTTCTATAGGGTGATTGCATACAATAGCGGGTGGTAATAAGAGTACCCAATCCATCTGTTTCTATGGCACCACCCTCCAAAACAAAATTAATTTTCTCCAGAGGTACTTTAAATGCATTGGATAAGTATAATTTTTCAGTAATTAGATTATCCTTTTCTGCATCGTATTTTTGTCCCCAACCATTGAAAGTAAAGTCTAATATTTTAAAATCCAAACCATTAGAAACAGTAATACCACCGTGATCTCTTGCCCAGGTATCATTACTATCTATGTCAAAAAAAAATAAATTTTCCGAAGTATAATTTTTAAAATAGCTTTTTGTTTTAATGATATCCCTTGTAACAACAATTACCTTTTCGAAAGGTAAAATGGCGGTTATAACGTCAACAAAAACTTGAATTGCGTCTTCTAAAATTAATTTCCAATCTGAATCAGCATGAGGGAAAGTAAATTGAATGGCGTCTTGTTTTTCCCATTCCGCAGGTAATCGGTAGAACATTTTTTCGTCAAAGTTAATTTTTTTTTATTTTCATTTACTAGTTGACCTACGATTTGTCCGCTAAATTAAAAAATGGTATTTTGTTAATAAATTAAGAATTATCACAAGTCATGATAGAAAAAATCAACCCAGCACTAAGAAATAAAGCTAATGAATATTGGTCAGATTTCCAATATATTTTCAAGACACTCTATCCAAACTCTGAAGAAAGAGATTTGTCCGATATAATAGAAACCATTAATACCGCTTATTTAAATAGGAAGGATTCGTTAAAAGAAATAGATAAAAAGAGAGAATTGGCTAAAGATTGGTATTTAGATCAAAAATGGGTGGCCACCATGCTTTATGTTGACTTATATGCTGGAAACATCAAAAAAATGGAAAATCACCTTCCATATTTAAGAGAATTAGGGGTTAATTATGTGCATTTAATGCCCTTATTAGAACCTAGGGAAGGTCAGGCGGACGGAGGATATGCGGTTAAAAATTTCAGAAAAGTCAATTCGAAATTAGGTAATAATGCTGATTTGATAGCTCTTATAGAGAAAATGCATGCCGACGACCAGATTATTGCTATTGATTTTGTTATGAATCACACGGCAAAGGAACATGAATGGGCACAAAGTCTATTGAATGGAAAAAGTCATTTTAAAGATTTTTATTATGTTTTTCCCGACAGAACACTTCCTGATCAATTTGAGAGAACCTTACCAGAAGTTTTTCCAGATTTTGCCCCGGGAAATTTCACCTATCAAAAGGAAATTAATCAATGGGTTTGGACAACATTTAACGAATACCAGTGGGATCTAAATTACAGTGAGCCAAAAGTATTCAATGCAATGCTTGGGGAAATGTTATTTCTTGCCAATTTGGGAGTAGATATTTTAAGACTGGATGCTGTACCTTTTTTATGGAAAAAAATGGGTACAAATTGTCAAAATCAAGAAGAAGCGGTCATGCTTTTGGTAGCATATAAGTATTTGATTCAACTTGTTGCCCCGGGAGTACTTTTTAAATCTGAAGCAATTGTAGCACCTAACGATATTATAAGATATTTAGGAGCAGGTGGTTATGAGGGTAAAGCATGTGAAATTGGCTATAATGCTACTTTAATGAATCACTTGTGGCATGCGTTAGCTTGTGAGAATACAGTTTTATTAAGGACTACCCTATCAAAACTTCCAGCCATCCCTCCTTCTTCAACATGGATAAATTATATACGATGTCATGATGACATTGGTTGGGGAATCTCAGACCAGAACGCCACCGATGTTGGCCAGAATGGTCATGAAACCCGAATATTCTGCTCTGCATTTTACACAGGGATTTGGCCGAATAGTTTTGCCCAGGGGTATTCTTTTCAAATAGATTCGTCGAATGGTGAATCTAGAATTTCTGGTAGTACAACCGCGCTCATTGGTATTCAAAAGGCATTTATTGAAAATAAAAAAGAAGATTTAGTCTTAGCTATACAGCGCTTCAAGCTGCTACACGGAATTATTTTTTTTATGAAAGGAATCCCTTTGGTTTATGCGGGAGATGAAATTGGACACTTAAATAATTTTGATTATCTTAAGGATGGAGAAAAAAGAGAAGATAATCGTTGGTTACACAGACCTGCCATGGAT
>BJGN01000231.1 GCA_014190515.1 Bacteroidota bacterium | reverse complement strand
TTTAACCTCATTAATTGCCTCCATCCATTTTTGTTCTTCCCCATCGATATCAAAAGGAAGATCAGGAAACTGAGCTAATAATTTTAGGTGTTTTTGTTTTAGCGAATGGTATCTGGCCTGAAAATCGGGCGACAGAATATCCCCAATTCTAAGACCATTCCGCCCTGTTTTATCCATATAAGCCGGACCAATACCCCTTAGGGTTGAACCAATTTTTTCCTTCCCTTTGGCTAATTCCGATGCTGCGTCGAGCATGCGGTGAGTGGGTAATATCAGGTGAGCCTTCTTTGCAACAAAAAGTCTGTTTTCGAAAGTAACACCCACAGCTGTGAGTTCATTCAATTCTCTAACAAAAGTAATAGGGTCTATAACTACCCCATTACCGATAAGGTTTTGCAGATTTTCTCTGAAGATACCAGAAGGAATAGTATGAAGGACAAATTTTTTCCCTTCAAATTTAAGCGTATGGCCAGCATTTGGTCCACCTTGAAACCTGGCTACCATTTGATATTTTGGTGCCAAATAATCTACTATTTTACCTTTACCTTCATCGCCCCATTGCAATCCCAACAAAACATCAATTTCCATACGCGCAAAAATATATTTTTAAGAATCAACTTTTCGAAACAAATTTAAAATAATATCCAGCAGAATTTCTTTAAAAACGATGAAACTGAACTATTAATTTATCTACGGATTATATTTAAGGCTTAGGACTCCTTAAACCAGCCGGCATAGGTAACATAATTATTGGCAATTCTGGAAACCGTCTGAGAAAATTGTTCCTCACTTAAGGGCTTTACCTTTCTGGCGGGAATCCCTGCATAAATATACCCTGATTCCAGCACCATATTTTCCAAAACAATAGCTCCGGCGGCGATAAGGACATTATCCTCCACCACCGCGTGATCCATAATAATGGCACCCATACCCACTAAAATATTATTTTTCAAAGTACATCCATGCACGATAGCCCGGTGACCGATACTCACATTATCACCAATGGTGGTTGCGGCTTTATTCCATGTACAATGGATAATGGCACCATCCTGCACATTGACCCGATGACCTATCCGAATGGCATTTACGTCCCCGCGAATCACTGCCTGAAACCAAACGCTGCAATCATCGCCCATGATGACATCTCCGATAATGGTTGCATTTTCAGCTAAATATATATTCTGCCCAAAAACAGGCGTATTTCCGTTTACCGACTTGATTAATGACATATTCAACTTTTTAAAGTATCTGTTAAAAGAATGGCAATACGCATCGAGATACCTTTGTCAAATTTACAAAGATTTGCCAATGGTTGATGAAATGCTATTAAGTAATTAGGAAATTCCTGCGCTGTGTTAGGAACAGTTTCTAATGAAACCTTCGGGGGGTGTTTGAAAATATTAGCAATGGCTCTTCTGTAAGTTTTTGCTAATGCATCTTCATTTATTTTAACTTTTACAACAGATGGAATTATAATTATATTGACTAATTTTTTTATGAAGCATCTGATAAAACATCCCTTATATACCTTGCTATTTCCTTGACTTCAACAGCAGATAAAGCCTATTTAGGTAAGCGTTGTTCTCCTCCATCTTCCTTATCCATTTCATCCTTTAATCATTTCAGACAGAATTATATAGGTTGATTTTTCTCTCAAAATATGTTATGATTGTTTAATTATATAGTTTCTTACTTGTCAAACTGAGATTTTCATTTTTATATCTATTACAGATTGAGGTATTCTACTCTCCCTTAAAAATTCAATAATTCGTTCTATTGTTAGGTGTCCTGAATTATTAAATCACCTAAATGACGAAATAAAATTAAAAAATACTTCAATTTTTGACCCTATTTGGCAGAACTATTTTTGTTTGAGAGTCGCAAGTGACTAAATATAGCTTAACTTTGCGTAGTTTCCAAAGGGAATATAAATTATAATGTATATAAATAGTCATTTTATAATACCAAACCTATGAAATTTGGATTTCGAATACCCTCTTTAACGAAAAGAATCGCTGCCAGAACTTCCATAAAGCGGATAATCAGGCATAACCTCGGATTTAAAGCACCGAAGGGATTAGGCATTTTAACGGACCCAGAGAAAGCCATTTACAATAAAGTGTATAATAAAACAAGCAAAGGATGTCTGGTAATATTTGTTTGCTTCATTGGATCCCAAAGCATTATGGCCTATTTTGTTTGGAAAATGCTGATGGATTAACATCCTACTCGTGCATGTAAAACGGACAGATAATGGCTTTTAAAAATGCAGAACCAATGACCTCTAAAAATTGGCCAATTTTCAGCTATTTTCAATTAACTTCGTTTAAATTACCATCTAAATCAAATGATTAAATGATTTGTCCATGTCCGGAATGAATGAAAAAAAACAGGTAAAATCAAAAAAGCGGGTAGCTGACCATGGGGAAGTATTTACCAACGAAAGGGAGGTAAACGCTATGCTGGATTTGGTGAAGCATGAAACGGAACGCATTGACTCCCGATTTCTTGAACCCGCTTGTGGCAATGGTAACTTTTTAGCCGAAGTGCTGCGAAGGAAACTCAAGGTGGTTGATCAGCGATATGGCAATAACCAAATGGATTGGGAACGATATGCCGTAATCGCCGTTTCCAGTATTTACGGGGTAGATATTCTGGAGGATAATGCGAAGGAATGTAGAGAGCGTCTCTATACTATATTTGACGATTTTTATACCGCGCTTTTTAAGGACAAATGCAAAGAAGAATGCAGGCGAAGCATTCGATTCCTCTTTGATAGAAATATTCTTTGGGGCGATGCCTTAGACTTTACCAACCCCTCGACGAAGCAACCTATTGTGTTTTCAGAATGGAGTGCGGTAAATGGCTCCATGCTGAAAAGAAGAGATTATATGTTTAAATTTTTGGTTGAAAAATCGCACCAGTTCTCCCTATTTAATGACGAAGGGAATCCCGCTGCCATTGACGAACCCGTGAAGGATTTTCCGCTAATTCATTTCCTAAAACTGTCTGAACAATGATTTTTATGATTAAATGATTTATTATGATAAAGGAACAATACAAATACTTCGAACAGGAAGTTATTTATCTAAGAGCTTTGGAATTTGAAATGTCGTCAAAAGGGATTGACTATTTAGAGGCTTATGATTTAGTTTCAAACAAAAAAAATCAAAATAATCCAGGAATCAAATGAATCACAGTTCAGACAGCTATAATCCCGACGTACTCTCCTGCCTCGCCAATCTGAGCAATGACGAAGTATTTACGCCACCCAATCTGGTAAATGATATACTCGATTTGCTTCCCGGGGAACTTTGGAGCAATCCCAACGCAAAATTCCTGGATCCTGTGTCCAAAAGCGGGGTGTTTTTACGAGAAATGGCGAAACGGCTTATGAAAGGTCTGGAAACACAAATACCTGACAAACAGGAACGTATCAATCATATTTTTACTCAACAATTGTATGGTATTGCTATCACTGAACTCACCAGTTTACTGAGCCGGCGAAGCGTTTATTGCTCTAAAATAGCGAATGGAAAATACTCGATTTGCGAAACATTCGCCACCGAACAGGGCAATATTCTTTATGAACGATTGCAGCACACCTGGCATAATGGAAAATGTACCTATTGTGGGGCAAGCCAGGAAGTATATGACCGGGAAGATGTCCTGGAAACCTACGCTT
>BJGN01000230.1 GCA_014190515.1 Bacteroidota bacterium | reverse complement strand
CCTTTATTTTAACGGTAGTTAGTTCAAGTGGAGTCTCTACTTTTGTTATTGTTCGTTTTCTCAATAGGATTTGACCATCTAATGCCTGAAAATACTCTAAGGGAAGGGAGGCGCTTATTAATTGGAGGGCACTAAGAATATTTTCAGATGCCAAAATTTTTTTATTCAGGCTGAGCGTTTTTATTATTTCGGGGTCATATCCAAATTTTATATTGAACCTAACCTCAAGAAGGGGTAAAACCTTGGCAAGTAAAATGTCGGGATTATTGGATTGCGCATTTACTAAAGAAGTTGTATTACCAAAAAGGAAGAATAAAAGAGTAAATACCCATGAATTATAGGGATTAAGCTTATTCAACCATTGATTTTTGTACAATATATTTACCATCCTTTTTTTCAGCTTTCAAGTTTAGCGGCCACAATACATTAAAAAGGGCAGATGCTATGTTTTTATTGTCAAAAGAAGTGGTGATAACCCTATTTTCCTCATATTTAGGCAAATGAATAACCACATTATACTGTCTTGATAATTCTGCAAGAACCTCCTTCAGGGGGGCATTTTGAAAATAGAACGACCCATTGCGCCATTGTAAACCCTCATTAAGAGCAGTTGGTTGAGCATCCTGCAATATTTCACCTGGAAGTTTAGCCGTTTTTTCACCTTTGGTAAGATAAACGGCTTTAAATGGGTCACTAACCTTTACCTTTCCGGTGTAGCAAAATACAGATAATTTTTCATCTCTACTTCTAACATTGAAGGTAGTCCCCAGGACGGTTACGGTTCCTTCTGTGGTAACCACAGAAAAGGTATTGCCTTTTGTTACTTTAAAATAAGCTTCACCCGTTAATTGGATTTTCCGACGAGTATTAAACCTATTGCCACTATAAACAACCTGGGAGCCAGCGTTTAATGTAACCTGAGAATTATCGGGTAAAGTTAATGAAGCTATTTCACCATTTTCTGTTTTAAAGGTTTCAACTTGAGGTAAAAGGCCAATAACCAAAAAAATAAGAACAGCTGCAGCTGAAGCAGCGTATAAAAAGATGAATCTGAAAGGACGTATTCTTCCTTTTTCAGTGGTTGCGTTATCAATTTTATTCCAGATTCCATCTAGATACCCTTTTTCAACAGGTGAATCATTTGTGCTGAAATGCTCAATTAATTTCTTTGCGGCCGCAGAATCTTCCATAATTTCGGGATTTTGTCGTATTTTTTCTTCCCAATAATTGGCATCTTGCCAGGAATTGTTTTTTACCCAGCGAATGAAAGATTCATCCTCTACAATCTCTTTAAATGAAGGTAATCGTTCTTCCATAGCTTATTGTGAAAAAAGTTCATCTAAATATTTACTTCTGTTCTGGGCATTGTAAACCATCTTACAACTCCCATTACCACTTTGCATCATACTTGTACAGGTACCATCTTTATTTGTTGCATCCAAATGTCGTCGATTCAATGCACAGTGGCCCAATTCATGAAAAATAACATATTCCTTTTCAGTCATAGTTGCGGTTTCCCAAAATAACCTGTCAATCATCAGGTGTTTTTCCCCTGAAGTTAATTGGTTGCACCTACCTAAGACACCGTCGGTTTCAATATCAATTATTTGTCCAATAATATCTTCCATATTTATGTTTTGGCCTCTTGAAGAACCTTCCTTTTTAAAAGATTCAAAGAAAAAAGTTAATCTTTCGTCCACTTCAGGTGCCATTAAATTATCTACTTTCTGACAGGAAAGAAATGAAATAAACAAGAATGGGAACAAATGAATTTTTTTCATTAAAAACATCTTGACAGTTAATTATATGTTAAGAAGCAATAAAATAAAATTTTGTACTCATTTTTAAGTCCTATTTTAAAAATAAAAAAATAAGTACGAAAACAGGTATCATACTTTTCCTTAATGCCTCCAAAGCGCGCGTGACCAAATTACGGGCAGATTGGTAATTTAGTCCCATAATTTCAATAATCTGATCGTAATCCATTTCACTATGAAACTTAAGGTACAAAATTTCTTGTTGCCGACTGCTCAATTTGCTTATGGCAGCGGTTAATTCTTTTGACCTCATTTCTGTCTCCTCATTTTCAATCCAACTATTTTCCACAGAGAATGAAATATCATTTTTAAGATCTGTTTCAAGGTCTATGGTTTGTGTTTTAAGACTTTTATTTAGATCCTTAATTAGCCTTCGTCTAAAAGAAACATATAAATATTTTCTAATATGATCTGTTTGCCCTATGGTTTCCCTGGTTCGCCATAATTCTACAAAAAGATCTTGGATACTGTCTGCAATAAGTTCTTTATCTGCGGTAAATTTTTTGCCATATTTGGCCAGGGCATCCGCTTCATTTCGGAAAATGGATTCAAGGGCATTTTTATTTCCCAACTTTAGTTGTTGCCAAAGGTGGGTATCATCCGAAAATGTATTTGGCATAATAATTAAGGTATCAGAACAATTGGTTTTAAAAGTAAAATGGTAAAATTAAAATTATTTTTATTAAAGTGAGTACAAAATAAACTGTGGAGTCTTATCCAAGTATAGAAACAACATTCCAGAACACAAAACGTAGAATTATGTTAAAGCAAATGTTTAAATTAGGAGGTGTGGTGGCCATATGTGGTACCCTTTTATTTACAAGTTGTGAGCAAATGGATGCTGATATTGCTTTGAGTGAAGACTTTAATCCCATTGAACGACTTGCCTTTGGTGTGGCGGGACATGAGGGAGCGGGTCCAAAAGGACATGGTGGAGGACCTAAAGGCTTTGGAAAATGTTTTGACATTATTTTTCCAGTTACCGTAATTTATCCTGATAAAACAACTAAGGAGGTTGCCAGTAAGGAGGCTTATATGACCTTAATTAAAAGCTGGAAAGAAGCAAATCCTGCGCGTAAAGAAAGACCAACGTTAGCTTTTCCTTTTGAAGTTACCTTAGAAGATGGTAGTGCAGCTACCATTGAGAATGAAGATGGATTAAAGACCTTGGCAATGAGTTGCCGTCCTGAAGGCGGACCAAAAGGAGGAGTTTGTGGGGGTTGTTTTACTCCGGTTTTTCCTGTGACTATCTCATTTCCAGATGGAACATCAAAAGTAGCAGTATCAGCTACAGATTTTAAAGCTCAATTAGAAGCATGGAGAGCGGCCAATTCAAGTGCAACGGGTCATCCTCAGATTACCTTTCCTTACTCTGTAAAATTGAAATTAGACAGTAGTATTGTAGTGTTAAAAAATGCTGATGATTTGAAAGCGTTGATGGCAGCATGCAAAGAGGAGAGACCTCACAGACCTTCTTGCTTCAGTGTCGTATTTCCTGTGACCATTGTCTATCCAGGTGGTAAAGTGGAGAGTGCTACAGATCAAAAAGATTTTGTTACCAAAGTAAGAGCCTGGAGAACGGCTAATCCTACCGCAACGGGGCGTCCTGAAATGAAGTTTCCATTAACGGTGAAGTTTACAGACGGAACAACCAAAGTGGTCAATTCAAAAGAAGATTTAAAAATTACTGCCAGTGCATGTAAAGGTTAAATAGGTTTTTGTAAAATTAATGTGCTTTTGAGAGGCTGTCTAAAAAGATAGCCTCTTTTTGGTGTGCCGTGCATGGCAATCAACTAGGTGGTGCAAGTCCACTGTGGGGGTATGTAATCGCCAACCACTAGCTTAAGGCAAGGGTGTCCATCGTGAGGTGGAATCTGAAGGAAGCCGGCGGCAAAACG
>BJGN01000229.1 GCA_014190515.1 Bacteroidota bacterium | reverse complement strand
TGGAATAGTTGGTTCACCCCCACCTATAACATTCCAACCGGGTGAAACCAGATGAGTAATATATCTAAGCGAGGGAGCAGACATAGCCCTATGAGGATCGTTGGCTAACATGGGGAAACCACTTTCGGATAATGCACCAGAGACCACCCAATTATTACTACCAATCACTTGCTTTTCTTCATTTAACGAAATTTGTTCTTCATTCATTCTAGAAGAAAGCACCATGTAATTCTCTGTTGAATTTCTATCTGAGAAAGCCAGTATATCTTCTGGAAGAAAATTAACCGGGCGTTTGAAAGCCTTATAGAGATCCATAACATCAGAATAAGAAAGAATTTCCTTTACTAAGGAATCCAATCTTAAGTCCGGATTATTGGGATGATACCAATTTATTTCCCTTGTTTTATCTTCCCCAATTTGGTGAACCACAAGAGCCGTTTCCCATTCATCCGTCAAGTTACCAAGCAGACCCTGATGCCTTGAAATGATATCTTCTGGTTTTAAATGTTGAGGATTAATACCTAGTAACCTAAACTCAACAGGCAACGAATCTGGTGTTAAAAGAGCTTTATCAATAGCTGCATTAACACCATTTACGAAGGAATGTAATATTTTATATCCATTTGGATGGTAATGATTAAATTCAGCCACTGGATCACCCCTATAAGTAAAAAGGCGGGAGGCGATATCTTTCTGTAGTTCTCTTTCACCTAATAATTCCGACAGAAGTCCTCTTGCTTGCCTTCTCCACATTTCAAATTGAAATAATCTATCCGATGCTGCTTGAAAACCTTGAGCAAAGAACATATCATTTTCATTTTTCGCGTAAATATGAGGGACGCCGAAAGGATCTATCATTATCTCCACCTCTTCCTGAAGCCCGGAAAGATTTTTAACTTTCTGGGAAAATGCAGAAACACAAATCGAAATTGAAAATAATGTTAATAATAATTTCATAAATAGATAATTTTGGCATTTAAAAGTACGCTTTTCCCTAATAAATTTTAATTTTAAGAAAAATTTTCAACATTACCTGAACCTATAACTACTTCAAATATGCCTATTTCAAGGAAAACATTTGTCAAGAGTATCGCTGCAGCTACCTTATTGCTTCCCATAGGCATAAAAGCAGTTATGGGAAAAGGAAATAAAACATCCATTAATGGATCAGGGATTTCAAGTAAAACGTATTCCTGGAAAATGGTTACCACTTGGCCGCCGAATTTTCCTATTTTAGACGAAGCCTGCAAATTATTTGCCAGTTTGGTAGAAGAAATGTCAGGCGGACGCATTAAAATAAGGGTCTTTGGAGGTGGTGAATTGGTGCCTTCACTAGAAATATTCGATGCAGTTAGAAATGGTTCAGCTGAAATTGGTCATGGTTCTGCTTATTATTGGGCAGGGAAATCTCCAGCAGCATCTTTCTTTGCTACCGTACCCTTTGGTATGAATGCCCAGCAAGTATCCTCATGGATACATGCGGGAGATGGATTGGCTCTATGGCAGGAATTATATGCCAATTTTGGATTAATTCCACTTCCTGCTGGTAATACTGGCGTTCAAATGGGTGGGTGGTTTAATAAGGAAATAAACACAATTTCCGACCTACAAGGCTTAAAAATGAGAATTCCTGGTCTTGGTGGTGCAGTTTTAGCTAAAGCCGGGGGATCACCCATTCTTTTAGCTGGCGGAGAATTATATACAGGTTTAGAAAGGGGTATTATAGATGCTACGGAATGGCTGTCTCCATTTCATGACAGTTTAATGGGTTTCGATGAAATAGCAAAATATTATTACACTCCAGGCTGGCATGAACCAGGTACTAATTTAGAGATTATTTTAAACAAGGAAAAATTTGAAGAACTTTCTGATGACCTAAAGGCAATTATTAAAGCAGCATCAGCCTACTGTGGAACCTGGTTACACGCTCAAATGGAAGCCAAAAATGCTGTGGCCTATGGTGAACTTTTGAAAAAAGGCATTGAAATACGTACATTTCCTCCTGAAGTTATTGATGAACTAAGAAAATTAACTAAAGAAGTTATCAATGAATTAGCTGAAAAAGATCCATTTACTAAGAGAGTATATGCTTCTTATTACGCTTTTCAAGAAAGAGCAAATAAATATTCTAATATCGCTGAAAAAGCTTTTTACAATAACTTACAAGAAGACCTATCTTGATTAGCTAAAGTTTTAATAAAAGAATGGTTATTCAATTTTTTAAGGAATAATTAACAGACTCGGTATGAAAATAGAAATAATCAGTACCAGCAGTTGAATGAGTATAAAAGGAATGATTCCTCTATAAATTTGAGCTGTAGTAACAGAAGGAGGAGCTACTCCTTTAAGGTAAAATAGAGAAAATCCAAAAGGAGGAGTCAAGAATGAAGTTTGTAGATTAAGCCCAAGTAATACCCCAATCCAAATAAGATCCACCCCCATTTTATGAAATACTGGGGCTACAACAGGTACAATAATAAAAATAATTTCTATAAAATCTATAAAAAATCCAGCTATAAAAACAATCAACATAACCAAAAACAAAAACGCTAAAGGCGTCATATTAGCTTCTTGAATGAGGCGAACTAAAAAAACATCACCTCCAAGTTCCCGAAAAACAAAGGAAAAAGTAGTTGCTCCTAACAATATTAAAAATATCATAGAAGTAAGGTGAGTGGTTTCTAGACAAACACTTTTAATAATGCTAAAATTCAATTTCCTTTCGAATAAGGTCAGAATAGTTGCTCCCATGGCACCCACCGCCGCTGCTTCTGTAGGAGAAGCAATACCTAAGAAGATAGAACCTAACACGGAAATGATAAGAATTAATGGTAATACAAACGCTCGCCATACTTTTCCATAAAAATTACTCTCCCTAAATTTATCAATTTCTTCTTTAGGAATGGGTGGCATCCATTCAGGCTTAATTTTAGAAACAATAAAAACAAAAATGATATAAAAAGCAACTAATACTAGACCAGGAATTAATGAAGAGGCAAATAGTTTTCCAACAGATACATTTAAAACGCTGCCAAGAAGAACCAAAACAACGGAAGGAGGTATAATTTGACCCAAAGTACCCGATGCAGCTATAACTCCAGTAGCAATTTCAGGTTTATAACCTCTTTTTAACATGGTAGGTAAACTAATTAAACCCATGGTAACAACAGTTGCACCGACTATTCCAGTAGAAGCAGCTAATAAAGTACCTACTAGAATAACCGCAAAAGCTAATCCACCGTGCATTTTTCCAAATAAAATAGCTACTGTTTCCAATAAACTTTCAGCAAGCCCACTTTTTTCCAACATAATTCCCATAAAAACAAATAAAGGAACGGAAAGCAAAACATAATTACTAATTACACCCATTATACGAGGGGGTATTGCTCCAAAGGCAGTTGGATCTAAAAAAAAGTAAGCGTAAGTAATGGACAATCCTCCTAATGTAAGCGCAACAGGATAACCGTACATTATTAATATAAAAATACTTACAAATAAGATGATAGCTATTATTTCCATAAAACAGTCTATTAATTGCTTTTGAAAGCTATTTTGAACTGGTTAAAAATGATAATTAATCCTTGAAAAAACAACAATAAAAAAGCAATGGGTATGGCCATTTTTATGAAATAAAAAGCTCCTAAGCCACCAGGATCAGGTGAGGTCTCTTTCATTGCAAAACTGGTTAATGCGTATTTGAGCGAAAACCAACCTAATGTTA
>BJGN01000228.1 GCA_014190515.1 Bacteroidota bacterium | reverse complement strand
ACCGGCTTGTTTGTTCTGTTTGGGTCAACATTTGTATCTCCAAAGTCCGTAAAACTATCACAAGCTGGAAAAAATCCTATAGATGCTAAAAGCATCAAAAGGAAAAATGTAGAATTATTATTTCGTTTCATATTTCTTTTTATTAGAATTGTAATTTAAGGTTAAATCCAATACTTCTCGTTCCAGGAAATTGTCCGTTTTCACCAAAAGTACCAGCAAGTTCGCTTGGGTCAAAATCGCGATTTTGTGCATAAATCAACCAAGGGTTTCTTGCTACTAATGAAATAGTGGCTCCTTGAACGAATTTAGCAAAAGAGGTATTTGCCACAGGAATGCTGTATCCAAAGCTTACCTCTCTTAATTTCACAAAAGACAAATCAAATAAATGGTCTTCGGCGATACCTCTATTTACAAATTGGTGGAAGTAATTGAATGCATCAGCATACATAGAAACCGGCTCTCCTGCTGCATTTACTCCCTCTACTTTAACACCACCACCTGCACTTACATCGTCACGTACGTTATTTCCCTTATCATTTAATGCACCTGTTGCTGCAAATAAGCCAGAGAATTTACCCCATGCATCAGATAATGAATAGTATTTTCCACCAAAGGAATAGTCAATGTTAAAGCTGAAAGAGAAATTTTTGTAGGTTAATTGACTTATAAATCCACCGGTAACATCAGGCAAAACACTTCCTAAATACTGGTTAGGTACCGCTGTATATAACCCGTCTTTATCTAAAATAGCTCTTCCCTGAGCATCGCGCTTAATAGCTCCACCGCGTAATTGTCCCCATTTCTCGCCAACTACATTTACTTGCCGTACGCCAAATCCTGTAAATGCACTGTTTACACCAACTAACTGTTCTGTAATACCTGCCGTTAACTCTTTAACCTCATTATCGATACTAGCAAAGTTTAAAGTTACATCCCAATTCAAATCTCTTGTTTTGATAGGATTTAAATCTACAGCAAGTTCAACGCCCCAACGGTCAATTCTACCTGCATTAATCAATTTACTTCCAAATCCACTCGCTGCGGTAATAGGAATACTGAGTATTTCATTGATTTTCTTTTCTCTGAAATAAGTAGCACTTAAGCCAACTCTGTTATTAAAGAATTTCAAATCTGTACCAAACTCTAGGGCAGACGATAGTGAAGGTTTAATTCCCGCATCTATTAAACCATCTGGTGTTGACATAAGAAAGTTACCAGCCGTCCATTGATTAGCATTTAATCCGTAAAATAAATCTAACTGATAGGCTCCTAAGTCAGATCCTACCTGTGCAACGGATGCTCTAATCTTACCGAAACTTAAGAAAGGAAGGGCATTAGCAGTTAATTCGCTGAATACAAAACTTGTTCCTAAACTTGGATAGAAATAGCTATTCGCGTCTGCAGGTAAAGCTGAACTCCAGTCGTTTCTTGCCGACCAGTCAAGAAATAATAAACTTTTATAACCAAAAGAACCTCTGGCATACACGGAATTTACCTTCTTTAAAGATCTGCTTTCTGAAGGTACCTGAGCTACTTTTGAATTACCTACTGTAAATAAATCAGGTACGTTCAAACCTTGAGAAGTGGAACCAGAAATTGATTTCGACTTATCCGTTCTCATGTTTACACCACCGTTTGCTTCAACACTTATATCTCCAAATTTGTCGGCATAAGTAGCAATAGCCTCATAATTATCCTCCCTGAAATAAGTTAACTGAGTAGAATACGCATTAAAGTAACCTGTTTGTAAGCCAGATAATTGTAATATATTGTTTAGTTTATCTTCGAAATCTGTCTGGTATTCATTTCTGCGGATAAATCCAGTTATTTTGAATTTATCACTCAATTTTGCCGTCAAGTTAACATCACCAAAAAATCTTCTGGTATTCGTTACAATATTTCTGTTATTGAAGTAATCGTAAGGGTTGTACCAGTAATTGGCAGCATAGAAACTTCTTGGACTAGTATTATATTTTGGTACGTTGTAATGGTTCCAGCTAGCTAAATATCCTTCAGGTGAAGTCATACCCTGAAGTTCCTTCATGATACCAAAATCTAGATCACGGTGAAACCATGAATTGAAAGATCCTGTTGAATTATTGCTATATCCATCAGAAAATTCACCAGTTATTTTGTTGGTAACATAGTTGATATTCGCTCCAACCGTTATGTATTTTCCTAAATCTACGTTGGTGTTTGTTGCTACTGTATATTTGTCTGAGCCTGAGTTAGGTAACATACCTTTTGCACCTTGATTTGTCAAGGATACACGGAGATTATAGTTATCGCCTCCCGTTTTGAAGTTCACGTTATTTAGTGTAGTAATACCAGTATTATAAAAATCGCGGATATTGTTTGGCTGAGCTTCTAACTTCGCAGTTTTCATATAATAAGGATTCTTATCATTTTTATACCATGAATACCAAGGAATATACTCCTGTCCTGTCATTTTTGGACCCCAGCTGGCATCATCCTCATAATCGTGATAAAATTTACCATCTAATACCTTCCAATCAGCTGGCATACCAGCATTCCACGTAAATTTGATGAGTTCTGATTCACCACCACCTGCATGGGTATTCTGATATTCGGGTAGGATATATACTTTATCAAAGAAAGTACTTTGGTTAACTTCTACACCAATTCCTTTACCTTTATTTCCTTTTTTAGTTGTTACCACGATAACACCAGCATCTCCACGTTGACCGTAAATTGCTGTTGCGTTAGGTCCCTTTAAAACGGTAACACTCTCCACATCATCCATGTTAAAGTCAAAAGAGTTTGTAACAGGCGTTCCGTCAACAACATACAATGGTCCTTTGTCAGACAATGATCCTGCACCACGAATACGAATAGAGGCACCTGAATTTAACTTCATGGAAGATTGGCTTCTAACCTGTACACCTGCAATTTTACCTGCTAAAGCATTATTAATGTTCGTTTGGCGAATAATCGTCAATTGCTCATTATTAATTTGCTGTGCTGCATAAGTAAGTGATTTCTCAGAACGCTTGATTCCTAAAGCCGTTACTACTGCTTCCTCAAGTAAAATTCCTTCCTCCAAGGTTACGTCTACAGTGTTTGAAGTACCTAAGGTTATTTCTACCGTATTGAAGCCAGTATAACTGAAAACCAATACGTTAGATCCTGAAGGCACACTGATAGAATAGGTTCCATCTATGTTGGAAACTGTGCCTCCTGTTGAACCTTTAACGAGAACACTCGCGCCGATAAGAGCCTCACCCTTAGCGTCTGTTACTTTTCCGCTTATGGAACGCTGAGCCTGTGCCAGGCTAAACACTCCAAGAAAAAGCAATAATGTAAGTAAATGTTTTTTCATAAGAGAATAATGTGTTGATAAATAAAATATTTTAAATATGAAATGCAAAATACTTTATAAATCTTAATTATTATTCTAAATGAAATAAAAAATATCAAAACTAATTATTTAATAGTATTACTATTATTTAAAAATTAAGGTATATTCAACCATTTATGTACTTGAATACTCATTTTCCATTGTGGATTTTTTAAACAATATGCCAATGTTTGCTGCTCTGTTATTTTCGCATTTTCTCCATCCATGGGTTGGAGATAAAAATGGTCGAACGAAAGTTTTTCAAATTGTTCAGGGGATGCATCCATCTGTGGGTAAACAAGTTTAAGTTCATTACCCTGTGTTACCACTAAGTTCGCTGTTGATTTGGGGCTTACGCAAACCCAATCTAT
>BJGN01000227.1 GCA_014190515.1 Bacteroidota bacterium | reverse complement strand
CGAATATAGATGTCAAATCATCCTCAAAAAAGTGGTTCACTTTACCCCGGAATGAGTGGTTCACTTTACCCCGGAATAGGTGGTTCACTTTACTCCGGAATAGGTGGTTCACTTTACCCCGGAATAGGTGGTTCACTTTACCCCGGAATACTCAATTTAGCGTGGATTAAAAGAAAATTATAAAAATAGAGGTAAAAAACCTAAATCGGTCTCATAGTTATTAAATATCAATAATAGATATGCCGCTCCAGCCGTACATTCCGAATATTTGCCTACCAATGTCCAGTTTTCCTTTTGTCGTCCTTTTTTATAAATAAAACCATCTATATACTTCCCGATACAAACCCGCCTGTTTCTAAATGGGTGATTTTTGTAAATAAAATTATCTTTATATATTCCAACCACATTCCATCTGTTTTTACCGGGTAGCTTTTCATAGATTAGGCTATCTGCAAACTTTCCCACAATTTCAGATTTTTTCTTTCCGACGATTAAAATAACATTGCTGTCGCATTTTCCAATATGTTCCAGTTTGTCCTTTCTCCTATGATATTCATAAATATCGGACTGTGCCTTAACTGAATTGAAAAATATAATATGAAAGAATATTAGAAAATAGAGTGGATATCTCATAAAAAAGTAATTATTTGTCATTCAACCCAATACCAAATCCAAACATTGCTGCGACCAGAGCCAGGTGAATAATCAAAACTGCCTTTTGCCAGGTTGGTCTGTCATTCCACTTTTGTTCCGTGTCAAAAGGGTCAAAAGCCAAGCCAATCCCAAGGGAGGAAGCTGCTTGAATGTAATCTTTAGAAAATAATGCTTGAAACAGTCCTAAGAGTAAAAATCCAAGGTAAAGGAATTTGTTAAATGGTGTTTTCATTGAGTTGTCGTTTAATTTATTTCAAAATTAAATCATAGCCATTACTCAAAATTGTATTTTTAAGACACTACTTAATTTCCCATATAATCTTATCGCCATCCACTTTACTCGCAGACTTAAAAAAGTCTTTAGGATTATGATTTGTAATTTTTCTAAACTCCTTGATTAAATAAGACTGGTCGTAATAACCTTCTTCGTAAGTAATTTCGGTTAAATTCTTCCATTGGGAACTATTCAATTTGTTAGTTAATGAACTTCTAAATCTGAAAATTCTCCGATATTCCACTGGACTACAACCAATATGTTTCTGAAAATGCCTTTGAAATGTTTTAAGATTAAGTCCTACCTTATTTGCAATAGTTGATATAGGGAATTGCTCATTACTATTTTCTAATAATATCAACGAATTTTCAATACTGGATAATTCTTGATTATCAACAAATTGAGAAAGCAAAAATGATTCTATTTTACTAATATCATCATTACTTGAAAATAAACTTTCTCCAAATTGGCTCCAGACATCATTCGTTAATTCTTGAGAAAATCCAGGCGCTAAGGAAAGATAATTATCCTTGAAAAATCGATTCAATCCTAATGGTTTGAATACCATAGATATTTCTCTTAATTGTCCTTTATATTCTACCAATAAGGGCGTCTTGTACTTTCCAAGTATTTCAATATGTACTCCCACATTGGTATTTTCTGAAATTTGAAGAGACCATTTTTTTCTATGAATCGATGCTCCCTTGAAAAATGAAAGTCCTGTGTTAAAATGAGGGAATGCTACATAACTGAAGACGGAATTGGACTTGCTTTCATAAATATAGAAGCATTCAATATACTTTTTCAGCATTGGAGAAGTTGGGGCAATGGTCTTTATCACAAAAAAGAGATATTTGTTCTAAAGATAATTAAAGAAAATACAAAAAGATGCAGCTATAATGCGATGATTGAGTATGTAACTATCAGGAAAATAAATGGTTAAACTTCTTGCAAATCGACAGGGAGTTTAAATACCTTCCTGTTTTTCTTCTTTCTTGATTGGAGCTTTATAAGGTCTTTTTATTATTTTCAAGTCCTTAAAGTATCCAACTGTAGCTATATCAACATAAAGTCCAACTCCTCCTTTTTTAACTTTACCTAACATTTTATCGACGATAAAAGAAGAGTATTTCATATTGTTAATAAACATTTCGGCCGTTTCTCCATTTACCTCAATTCTCATTGTTATCCATTCTTTTAAAGCAACTGGTGCCGAGCCCTCATACGATCCAGGAGGATAATTTTTTCTAAGTGTTTCAAATTTTGCATCCGGATAAGAAAAATATTGAACAGCGTGGTTTCTAAGCATTTGATTTGAGGCTCTTCCAACTTTAGGTCGCAAATAAATTGACTCAAACGCAGAATCGTTTTCAGCAATTCGATAATACAAGCCAATAAAACCTGCAGCTCCTGCAAAAGGGGATGGATCTTGAATTTGACTATACATCTTAATCTCTATAGTTCCATTTTCAAAATCATTTAATCCAACTAATTTTGCATAATGTTTTTCATCTACAGTCGCCTCTAATCTATTTGGGTCAAATGGCAAAGTATTTAAATCTCTTTCAATTTTAAGGACAGGTTCACCTTGAAACTTAATGATTGATCCTGTCACGTTATGTAATTCAAAAACTTGTTTCCCTAAAGTCAATTTTGTTTGAGCAAAAACTGAGGAAACAAAAAAGAACTTAACTAATAAAAAACTGATAATCTGTATGTAATTTTTCATTTTATATTTTTTTTTACAAATCTATTTCAAATTTTATACATTCGTAACTAAGTTAGTAAATACAAGTAACCAAAAGGTAACCAAATTATGAGCAGTAAATTCATCGACAACCCATTAAATTGCCCCGTAACCCGCACAATAAGTATCATTGGAGGTAAATGGAAGCCCATCATACTAAACTGTATTGGAGATAGGACAATTCGATTTGGGAAACTAAACCAAATCATACCATCGATTTCAAATAAAGTATTGTCTGGTGAATTGAAAGAATTAGAGCAATATGGATTAATTAATAGAATTAAATTCACTGAAATGCCGCCAAGAGTAGAATATTCTTTAACTAACGCTGGCAAATCGTTACTTCCATTATTACACGAACTAGCTAATTGGGGTAGTACTCATACTGCTAAAAAGATCATTAAAGAATTTACTTAATTTTTAGAAAGATACAGCTCAAACCCACTGATAGACAAAGAAAAAGCCATCATTTCTGATGGCTTCATCCAGTTTGGCTCCCCTTTTGGGCTTGAATGCGATATCTATGCTTCAAATTTATAGAGTAATTCATAATACTCTTCTAACATTCTTTTGACAGCAAAAGGTTCTTTTGTCTGCATAATGCTTTCACGCATCATGTCTATCCATGCTGACTTATTTTCATAGTAGGTTGGAATAACTTCTTCCAACAATACTTTGTACAGTGCTTTCAAATCGTGCGCGTCCTGAATCTCCTCTTCTTCATGTTCAAAACCGTCACCAAACTGCCATCCAGTTACACCGTGTACACAGGCTTCCGGCCACCATCCGTCTAAAATACTTAGATTTAATACACCATTCATCGCTGCTTTCATTCCAGATGTTCCACTCGCTTCTAAAGGTCTTCTTGGGTTGTTTAACCAGATATCTGAACCACGAGTAAGCATTCTACCTATTGACATGTCATAATTTTCAAGAAAAACCACAGCTTTTGGATATTTCCTGGACATGGCCACTAAATTTTTAACAATTAACTTGCCGACATCATCTAGTGGATGAGCTTTACCCGAGAATACTATCTGAAATTTTTTCTCAAGTAACAAAGGTTCTATGATA
>BJGN01000226.1:3161-3762 GCA_014190515.1 Bacteroidota bacterium | reverse complement strand
ATATCTTTGAATTTTGTCTGGAACATAATATTGGTATTCAGAAAGTCCCTCAAACATCCATGCTTGCTGAATCGAATTTGACCATCGCACAATTTCCAAGGTTAAACATTGAGGAACTCTTAGGCAGGGAACCTATTCTTATTGAAAATGAGGACGCGGAAAATATTTATAAAGGGAAGCGTATTCTGGTTACAGGTGCCGCTGGTTCCATAGGAAGCGAACTGGTGCGTCAACTGTTATTATTTAAACCAGTTCAATTAATTATCTGCGACCAGGCTGAAACGCCGATGAACGATCTGTTACTTCAACTCGGCTCAGAAAAATATAAATCAATCATCGTTCCGTTTTTATCCTCTGTGACAGATGAATTGAGGATGAAAAGGTTATTTGAAAGTTACCATCCTGAAATTATTTTTCATGCGGCTGCCTATAAACATGTGCCGGTTATGGAGGCGTTTCCCAGTGAAGCGCTCAAGGTAAATGTGCTGGGTACCAGGCGGATCGCTGATCTTGCTGTTAAGTATAAAACAGATCGATTTATTATGGTCTCTACCGACAAAGCGGTGAATCCTACCAATGTGATGGGGGCATCCAAGCGTTT
>BJGN01000226.1:0-3151 GCA_014190515.1 Bacteroidota bacterium | reverse complement strand
GCGTTTGGCGGAAATGTATATTCAAACCCTTACAACGGATGAATCTTCTAATACTCGATTTATAACCACTCGTTTTGGTAATGTTTTGGGTTCAAATGGTTCCGTTATAAACAGGTTTAAGGCGCAAATTGAAGCCGGTGGGCCAGTGACAGTTACCCACCCGGAAATAAATCGTTTCTTTATGACGGTTTCTGAGGCTTGTCAATTGGTATTGGAAGCTGGTAATATGGGCAATGGCGGGGAGGTTTTTGTTTTTGATATGGGTAAACCCGTTAAAATTGCCGATTTGGCTAAAAAGATGATTACCCTCTCAGGTCGTATTCCCAATAAAGATATTTACATTCAATATAGTGGTCTTAGACCGGGTGAAAAACTGTTCGAAGAACTCCTTCATAATAAGGAGGAAAATAAAGAAACGTATCATGATAAAATAATGATTGCTAATGTAAGAGTGTTACCTTTTCAGGACATGAAACTAGCCTTTGATCAATTATTTTCTTTGATGCTTAATGAAGAGGATGAGTATGCTTTAGTACATTGGATGAAAAGTCTTGTGCCTGAATTTTTAAGTAATAATAGTGAATTTGAAACATTAGATGGTGTAAATGAAAAAGAAAAAATAGATATTTACACTCCGAATGTTTTAGATTCAAAATAAAATGAACGAGTTTAATGGATAATCTTAGTTTTTTTAAAGGAATACCTTCCAAAATATTCCTTCTGGTGTTTAGTTTGGCTTTCTTTTGGGATATGTCTGCGCTACAGGCACAGATAACGAATAATCCACAAAGTAGTGGAGGAGTGTCGTCTTCTCAAATGTCCATGTTACGTTCTGAATTACAAAAAAGAGGCATTACAGAGGAGGAGGCTAAAACGTATCTGTTGAAAAAAGGAATAGATGTTGAGAAATTAAGTCAGGCGGAATTGATTATAAGAAAGGAAGAGATCATTGATTACATGAGAGATCTTGAGGCAGAAATGAAATTGAAAGAACCTATAAAAGAAAAAAAACTGGTTATTGAGGAGGCTTTGCAACAATTTGAGATGGGTGAGTTGGATACCACCAAATTGACGGAAGAGGAATTGGAAATACTTCGTCCGGAACTCGAAAAGAAGAAACTGGAGATGGAGGAGGATAAAAAGAAAATGGAGGAATTGGCAAATCGAAAATTCCAGATTTACGGTCATGCCTTTTTTGAAAATAGAAATTTAAAGCTAATAGCTACAACAGACGGAGCAAAAGCACCTGATACCTATATTTTAGCCGCTGGGGATGAAATAAGAATTACCATTTTTGGTCTCTCACAGGCCGATATTTTATTAGAAGTGCAAAGAGAAGGTTATATTCAACCAGTGAGTATGCCTAAAATTTATGTTCAGGGACTCAGTCTTGGCGAAGCGCGTAAATTATTGAGAAACAGGTTCAGTACCTATTACCGGTTTAATCAGGACCAGTTTGCCGTGACCTTGCAAAAGGCAAGAACCATTACGGTAAATATATTTGGGGAAGTTAAAAAGCAAGGGGGAATTACGATGTCTGCCCTGAATTCTGCCATTCATGCCATTGCCGCTGCTGGCGGGGTAACTGAATTAGCTTCTGTTAGAGAAATAGAATTAATAAGAGGAAAGACAAGGAAAAAATTAGATTTATACGCTTTCTTAGAAAATCCAGGCATTGAGTTTGAATTTAGTCTGCAGCAAAATGATATCCTTTTTATACCTGTGGCGAATAAAGTGGTATCTATACAAGGGGCTATTAAACGTCCTATGCGATATGAAGTGGTCGAGACCGATGGGTTGCAAAAAGTTATTAAGTTGGCAGGGGGACTACTTAGCAATACCTCACCCGATTTTGTTCAGATTGAACGGTTCGATAAAGATTCTATGGCGCTCTCTGAATATTCATTAACAGAGGTCTTGGAGGGTAAATTGGCCGTAGCGTTGAAAGATGGTGATACCATCCGTCTGAGAACCGCCACTAAATTGTTAGAAAATTTCATCGAAATGGAAGGTGCCGTTTTTTATCCCGGCAAATATAACCTGGGTAATAAACCGGTATTGAGCTTGTTCCTAAACAAAGCACAGGTGAGACCCGAAGCGATGGAAAACTTTGTTTTCGTAGAGCGTCCTCAACGGGACAGTACCGTTAGGGTATTTAAGGTAAATACGTTGTTAGAACCCAATTTTCCTCTTTTACCCAGAGATAAAGTTGTCCTGCTGGAAAAATCAGTCTTCGCTAACCTCGATTCTATAACTATATCAGGTGCCGTTCATCTGCCTATTTCAAAAAAATTATCGTACGAGGATCAACTTTCACTGGAAGATGCCCTTTTATTGGCTGGTGGTCCTAAGCCTAATGCCGCCAATTTTGGCTATGTATTCAGAAATAGCTGGTATCAGCCAGGTTTGTTTGAATACATTAGGGTAAATATTAAAAATCCAGGCGATTTTAAATTACGGGCTGGCGATCAGTTATTTATTTATGAACAAAATAATATCGTTGAAAGAGGAGAAATTGTGCTCACTGGGGCGGTAAAAGAGCCGTTGACCATTAGTTTTAACAATAAATTGACCATTGCCGATCTTATTTCCATGGCAGGTGGTATTACAGAAAGAGCCGACTTGTCAAAAGTAGATGTTTTCCGATTGAGTTATGAAGAAGGCATAGGTTCTACTTTCAATAAGATTTCACTTAGTTTGGATACCAATTACCAGATTCGTTCAGGTTCCATGGCATTTCAATTGCAACCTTATGACCAAATAGCGGTGAGAGAGTTGCCATTCTTTAAGCCAGAAAGAGTGGTACAAATAACAGGAGAAATAAAGTATCCAGGATATTATAGTTTGAAAAACGAATTGGCCTTTCTTACGCAGGTAATTGCTGACGCTGGTGGATTAAGTCCTATGGCGGACCGAAACAATGCGGTACTTTACAGACGGCTGGATAGCATAGGCAAGGTTGGTATCAATCTTAATCTTGCATTAAAATATCCTTTATCCGATCAATATGACCCCATCATTCAGTCGGGTGACTCCATTGCTATTAATGCGTTTAACAATACAGTAAGTATTCGATTGGAGGGCACCAGACTGGGGGATTTGGTTATGCCAAAGTTAACGGCAGACACCTTATTGCACATCAGAGATTACC
>BJGN01000225.1 GCA_014190515.1 Bacteroidota bacterium | reverse complement strand
ATTAATACCAATAGCATTTCAAATGGAGCTGCTTATGGCGATTTGGATAACGACGGAGATTTAGATCTCGTGATAAATAACATAAACCAGGAAGCTACTTTACTAAACAATCAATCCAGAAATACTGAGGTCTCCGCGAAGAATTCCTTTATAAATATCCATTTTAACGGCTCAACCCAAAATACTAAGGGTATAGGGGCAAAAGTCATGGTTTATGCCCATGGAAATAAAATGGTTCAAGAAAATTACCCGGGCAGAGGATTTCAATCGTCCATGCCGCCAACCCTTCAGATGGGCTTAGGTGAAACTCAAACCATTGATTCTTTGCGCGTAATATGGCCAGGTGGAAAAACCAAATTATGGGAAAATATTCCTGTAAATAAAACCCTTACCGTTAATGAAAAGGACTTGACCGAGTTATATTCCTATCAGCAAATAAATGGGATTGCACCCTATTTTTCCACTTCGGACGACATTGAATTTGTTCACAAGGAAAATGAATTTAACGATTTCGATATTTCCTATTTACTTCCACATAAATATTCAACTTTAGGTCCTGGAATAGCTGTAGCAGATGTAAACGGCGATCAACTGGAGGATTTTTATATAACAAAGGCCAAAAACGGATCGGGTGGTCTATTTTTTCAAACAAAAAATGGAAAACTTCAGCGCCAAGAGCAGGCTGTTTTTTCTTCGTTTAAGGAATCTGAGGAAACCAATGTTCATTTTTTCGATGCCAATAAAGATGGTTTCCAAGATTTATATATTGGGATGAGTGGAAGTGAATGGCCGGAAGGACATAAGAACTTAAGGGACAGATTGCTCATTAATGATGGAAAGGGAAATTTCAAAGATGAAAGTTTCCGATTACCTGCCTTTTACCAACATACCGGAGCCATTACCTCGGCTGATTTTGATAAGGATGGGGACGAAGATTTGTTTATTGGAAATCATTTCATTTCTGGTAAATATGGATTTTCTTCCCAAAGTTACCTGCTTATAAATGACGGGAAGAGTCATTTTTCCTCTTTATCTGGGAAAAAAGGGTTTGACGTATCTGGTATGGTTACTGATGCAAAATGGGTGGATTTAGATGGAGATAACTGGCTCGACCTGTTGATTGTTGGGGAGTGGATGCCAGTACGAATTTTTAAAAATGAGCAAGGCATTCTAAATGAAATAAAGAATACCGCGTTAGAAAATACTTCCGGGTGGTGGCAAACCATAGAGATTGCTGATGTAGATAATGACGGTGACAACGATGTTATTTTGGGAAATCAAGGGGAGAATACGAGGCACCAACCATCCAAAGAATTTCCCATGTATTTGTATGTCAGTGACTTTGACAATAACGGCACTTTAGACCCGCTCATCGCCTATCAAAGCAAAAAAGGTATTTTCCCAATACATAGCAGAGACGAACTGATTAAACAAATACCGAGTTTAAAGAAAAAGTTTGTCAAGCATGAAGATTTTGCCGGGAAAACCGTTTCACAGATATTAGGAGCAGAAATGCTCAGAAAAAGTAAAAGACTGGAAGTCACCCTTTTTAGCAGTATTTCACTTGAAAACATGGGGAATTTCAATTTTAACATTAAAAAACTACCTAAGGAAGCACAATTCACCCCTATCTATTCCATTTTGGCAACTGATATCAATGGGGACAACTTACCTGATCTGATTACAGGAGGAAATAATGTGGAAACCGCACCGTATTTTGGAACTTATGACGCGGGCAGAGGGCTGGTCCTTTTAGGGAAAGGCGATGCAAGTTTTTCCTCTATAACCGCTGAAAAGAGTGGACTCAATATTTCGGGACAAATACGCGATATAAAAAAACTGAATCTTCAGCGCACTATGCATTTAATCATTGGATTGAATGACGATAAAACGTTACTTTACAAATTTAATTCTAAAAAATAAAACCATCATGTCTGCCATAATGATAAAAAGAACGGGTGTCATCAGTTTACTTTGCCTGGCAATATGGTCATGCAAAACCGAATCAACGCCTTATATCTCGGAAATTGATAATCCCCAATATTACCATAATTCCTTAAAGCAATTGACGGATATCATTGTCCACGATATTTTTTCCCCTCCTGTGGCCAGTCGCATTTATGCCTATTCAAATATTGCTGCCTACGAGGTTTTAGTTCTCGGATATCCTGAATATCAATCTTTAGCCAATCAACTGAATGACTTGACACCTATTCCGGCACCGGATACGACAAAACAAATTGATTTTCATCTCGCTGCCATCCATGCTTTTTTAACTGTTGGAAAAGCACTTATTTTTTCTGAGGAAAAGATGGACGAATTCAGGGAAAGCCTTTATGCTGATTTTAAAAAAGGCAGTGTGCCCGAGGAAATATATGTGCCATCTTTAGCTTATGGAGAGAAGGTAGCTGAACACATATTGGCATGGGCTGCCAAAGATAATTATAAACAAACCCGCTCACTCCCAAAATATACCATAAGGCAGGATGATGCCTATTGGAAACCCACTCCCCCCGATTATATGGAGGGAATTGAACCCCATTGGAATAAGATCCGTCCTTTTGTATTAGATTCTGCCAGTCAATTCAAACCTGCCCCGGCACACAAATTTGATATGACGAAGGGAAGTCCTTTTTATAAACAAGTTATTGAAGTTTATGAAACTGGTCAGAACTTAAAGGAGGAATCTCTAAACATTGCAAAATTTTGGGATTGTAACCCTTATGTTTCTCATGTTAAGGGTCACGCCATGTTTGCCACAAAGAAAATTACCCCTGGAGGACATTGGATGGGCATAACAGGCATTACGACACAGAAAGCGAAGGCTAACTTCGTGGAAACAGTAGCTGCTTATACAATGGTTTCCATTTCCTTATTCGATGGATTCATAAGTTGCTGGGATGAAAAATGGCGAAGTGTTGTCATTCGTCCCGAAACGGTCATAAACAAATATGTTGACGAAGACTGGGTACCATTGCTTCAAACGCCTCCTTTTCCAGAATATACCAGCGGGCATAGCGTAATTTCCAATGCATCGGCAGAAGTATTAACCCATTTGTATGGTGATAATTTTGCATTCAGAGATACCTCTGAAGTAGAATATGGACTTCCAGAAAGGTCTTTCACGTCTTTTAGACATGCGGGTAATGAAGCATCTTTAAGCAGGCTTTATGGAGGCATTCATTACAGACAAGCCATTGAAGAAGGCGTAAAACAGGGTAAAAAAGTGGGGAATCTGGTAATTCAACAGGTTAAGATAAAATAAAATCTAACCATCTACTTTCCAATACAGTAAATAAAAAGGAGGCGAATAAAAATAATTATTCGCCTCCTTTTTTGGCTAAAGAAGTATTAGTGTATCTAAAAGCATTCAAGAGCCTGCCTGGCCAAACAAGGTGCACAATAATCGCCTGCACAACTTGCAAAGATTGCCACAGCCGCCGACAAACTCACCCCACCTGTGGCCACGCCTAATGCTACATTTAGTGCGGTACAAACGGCTACACGAACAATACATCTGGAAGCACAATCATCCCTGACTTCCCGCCAAAAACAGCGGATCCAGCTTTTTGCTGGTTGCAGATTGTTTTGAGCATCGGCATACCATTCTTCTCCTTTGGTAAATGCCTCTTCAGTGCTCACATCACCTTCAGGGAAAATAATATAAGCAGTATAAGTTGATGTTCCCACCTGTCGCATAATAATGGATGCCCCTTGCCCCCCTTTTCCAGCTTTAGGATTATAAAAGTCAAAAGCTAAAAATTTGGATTTTG
>BJGN01000224.1 GCA_014190515.1 Bacteroidota bacterium | reverse complement strand
CAATGCAATGACCAGCTATAAAAGCTGTGATAATTACAAAGAGAATAGCTTTACATTTCATGTCCATTTTTTTAAAAAAGCAATAGAAACAATAAGGTAGGGAATTTAATTAACTTTTAAAAGTAAAGGTTAAATATTAACTGTAAGTTATGCAAAAATAAGAATGGGTAAATAGGTAAACTGCTATTGCCTTAACTCTTGGGTTAACAGAATTTTACACTATTTAAATTTATTCGCAAAATCTGGTTTGGTAAATCAATAATTATGCGAAAAATAACGGAGGACGAAACATTCAGATGACCTGTCTGTTTTCAAAACTTTACATGATTATATGGCAAATTTATTTGGGTTAGCGTTAAAATTGAAATTACTTGGTTTGATTATCGTTGAAATATAATATTTGTCAGTTTCAGTCCAATTGATATTTGATAAAAGTTTATTTGTTTTATGGATTTAATTATCCATCGGTTATTTGTTTTGAATGGCATTAAATCTTAATTTTAATACTAAATCCATCCAGATAAATGAGAAATATTTTGATACTGATAATATGTTTGGCAGTTACATTTGGGTTTTCCCAAAAAAACGCCCTGGTTTCATTCGAACAAGTCATTAGCTTGAAATCTGTTGCAGCGCCTAAAATTTCGCCAGACGGAAAAACCATTGTGTATTCCCAAAACACGACCGACTGGGCAAATAACAGCTATGACAGCGAGTTATGGATGTTTCGCGAAGGCATGGACCCCGTTCAGCTTACCCGCACTGACAAAGGCAGCAGTTTTTCCGCCGATTTTACTCCTGACGGAAAATTTGTAAGCTTTTTGGCCAACCGTGGTAACAAAACCCAGTTGTATATCATCAGTATTTACGGCGGCGAAGCCATTCAGGTTACAAAAGATGAAGAGGGTATTGGCAGTTATGCCTGGCACCCTGCTGGAAACAGAATCCTCTACAGTCGTAATGTATCTGAGAGTAAATCTGAAAAAAGCTTGAAAGAGCGTTACGGTGCATTTGGCATTGAAGGGGAAGAATATCGGCATTCACATTTATGGTTGTTGAATTTCTCTCTTGACTCGATTTCTTTGGCTGGTCAATATCCCTGCTATTTTTCGAAAAATGATTCCGTCAAACTTAACCCCATTGTGCCCTGTTACAGACTTCCAGAAGCAAAACAAATAACAGAAGGCGACTTTTCTATTTCTTCATTTGGATGGAGCCCCGATGGAAAATACATCGCTCTGAATCGGGTTGCCAACCCCCTCATCAACGGAAATGTCACCTCTGATATTTATCTATTAAACCCCGATACTAAAGTACTTACGAAAGTTGTTAGCAATCCCGGTGGCGATTTTTTCAATGTATGGGCACCCGATGGTCTAAGTTTTGTGTATGGTAGTTCGGTTGCAGATTCTGTTTCCAACTATTACAAAAACAACCGTCTTTTTATATACGACTTGACCACAGGGAAAAGTCGTGAGATTGGCAAAAATTTGGATGAGGATAAATCAGTGGTTGACTGGAATGGTACAGGATTGTACATCAGCGCTTATGCCAAAACTAGAAGGATACTATATAAAACGGACCCTGTTTCAGGAGCTACCTCAATAGTTTCGCTTGAGCTTGACTTACCCTCGGGAATGGCCTTTGCCAAAACCAATTCAACCATTGCGGTCATTGGACGAAATCATAACACATTAAATGAAATATATCGTTGGAACCCAGGTAGCAAACCGGTATCCGTGACTAACCATACTGCGCAGATTGCCACATGGAATGGACCGACAAATGAGATTATCCAATGGAAAAGTAAAGATGGAACCATCATTGAAGGCATACTTCTGAAACCCAGAGATTATGATCCTGGAAAGAAATATCCTTTACTCTGCGTTATTCACGGCGGTCCTACGGGAATTGATTTGCCAGACCCCATGCCGGGAGGCGTGTATCCTATGGTACAGTGGGTAGAAAAAGGGACGCTCATCCTAAGGGTAAATTACCGCGGTAGTGCAGGCTATGGCGAAGTATTCCGATCACTCAACGTGCGAAACCTCGGCGTAGGCGATATGTGGGATGTTATGAGTGGAATTGATTATCTTAATAGCAAGGGCATGATTGATACAGCAAGAATGGGTTGCATGGGATGGAGTCAGGGTGGATATATTTCGGCCTTCCTAACTACCAATACCAATCGGTTTAAAGCCATTTCAGTAGGAGCTGGTATTAGTAATTGGGTAACCTACTATGTAAACACTGATATTACACCATTTACCCGTCAATACCTGCAAGCAACGCCCTGGCAGGATATGGAAGTTTACCTAAAAACTTCACCCATGACCAATATCAATAAGGCGGTTACCCCAACGCTTATTCAGCATGGCGAGTTTGATAAAAGGGTGCCTATTCCAAATGCTTATGAGCTGTATCGAGGCTTGCAAGACAAGGGTGTACCCTCAAAACTAATCGTGTATAAAGGTTTCGGTCATGGTATTAACAAACCTAAAGAAAGATTGGCTGCGCTCTGGCACAACTGGCTTTGGTTCAATGAGTTTATTTTCGGGGAAAAAGATGAGAAAATGCCGATAGATTGATGGTCGTTTTTCTTATTTTTGAATCCATAGATTTTCCATAAATATGGAGGGGTTTTATTTGAAATTTTATTTAACAACAAATCATTTTAAATGGATTTTACACTTAGAGCCTGGACAATTTTGGACCTGGATAGTTTGGTAATTCATGCCAATAATTGGCAAGTTGCGAAGAATTTGACAGACAAATTTCCTTTTCCTTATAACGAAATCCATGCAAAAGCATTTATAGAATTTGCTACTAAAGGTGACCCTATTCATATTTTTGCTATAGATATAAACGGCAATGCTGTTGGTGGCATTGGGATACATCCTCAAGAGGACATTCACAGAAAAAATGCTGAACTTGGATATTGGTTAGCAGAACCATACTGGGGAAAGGGTATAATGAGTCGGGCAATTGAACAAGCTGTTAACTTTGCATTTGATACTTTTGATATAGTACGCTTATATGCAAGACCATTTGGAACAAATATCGCTTCTCAAAAAGTATTAGAAAAAAATGGCTTTATTTTAGAAGGGTGTTTTAAAAAAGTACTTTTCAAGAATAATGAGTTTTTGGATGAATTAATCTATGCGGTAAGGCGTGAATATTGGATGAAATCAGCATTCAACAGGAATTTGAATGACTAAAGGGCATAAAATAGTATCTTCCAATGAACCAGGTGGTTTTACCTTTTCCGTTACTTCTATAAGATTTCCAGGATGAAATAGTATTATAAGTAAACAAGCAATACAAAAGGGTGAAGATATAAAAGTTCAAAATATCAGATAGGGAATTTTTAATTTGATTAAATCGGACCATCCTGACTTGAATAAAGATTGCTATATCTCATTAGCCGAACTAAATCAATATCGACCGCTTTACTTTACTTCTCTTATTATACAGGAAAAAGGGGAATTATCCATTCATTAATGGAATCGAAATCAATGTTTATATATCTATTTGATTCTTCTTGCCATTGCCTGCTAATGAAACTGGAAACATCGGTAATGGCTTGTTGATTATCTTTATTTATACTTACCATATTAGGCTATTTATTATTCATTTCAATTCGACTTTCGATTTCTTTATTGATATGTTCGTTATTTTTACCCACAATTTCATATAACTCATTCCTGAGTTTTTCCGCATCTGCTTGCCTATTTCTGGAAGAAAGAATGACAATTGAATCAATCAAATTATCAATAGTTGAAGCTCTGTATGGAGCGCCCATTA
>BJGN01000223.1 GCA_014190515.1 Bacteroidota bacterium | reverse complement strand
GATATAAACAAAACAGCTTTTGTTTCAGGAAACTTCAACATATTACATCCAGGTCATTTAAGGTTGCTGAGGTTCGCTAAAGACTTGAGTGCACATTTAATTGTTGCTGTTAGCTCTGATCGGATAGCTGGTAAAGAGGCTTTGGTTCCTGAAAATCTAAGGTTAGAATCATTGCAAAGTAATACTTGGGTCGATGAGGTTTTCATTTATGATGAACCGTTAAATGATTTAATACTAAGATTAAAACCTGATTTTGTTGTTAAGGGTAAGGAACACGAAAATCAATACAATATAGAGCAAGATGCTGTTGAATCTTATGGAGGGAAAGTGGTTTTCAGCTCAGGTGAGGTCATTTTTTCTTCCTTCGATTTGATTCATAAAATTATTAATAAAGGTATTGATGGTTCTTTTTCATTGCCTGATAGGTATATGGAACGTCATAGACTATCTACTGATGGTTTAAGTAATACCATAAATAGGTTTTCACAATTGAAGACCTTGATTATTGGTGATATTATCATTGATGAGTATATCACCTGTGATCCTCTTGGAATGTCTCAGGAAGATCCAACGATAGTTGTTACGCCTATTGAATCGAAACGATTTCTGGGTGGCGCTGCTATTGTAGCTGCACATGCAAATCAAATGGGTGCAAAGGTGAAATTTATTTCAGTAGCTGGAAATGATCCGATGAAGGATTTTACACTGGAAAATCTGTTAGCTTTAGGGGTGGATTGTTCCATTTTTATTGATGATTCCCGTCCAACTACGTTAAAACAAAGATATAGAGCAAAAGGCAAAACATTACTTAGGGTAAGTCATTTGAGACAAGGTGCCATAGATGCTCATCTCCAGGAATGTATTTTGAAATGTGTTGAGGAGGAATTAAATAGTTGTCAATTATTGGTATTTTCCGATTTTAATTATGGTTGTCTTCCGTCAGAATTGGTAGATAAAATTATTAATCTTGCCGTTTCCAAGAATGTAATCATGGTGGCAGATAGTCAAAGTTCTTCGCAAACAGGTGACATCGGACGTTTTAAAAATATGGTTTTGTTGACACCGACAGAAAGGGAAGCGCGCCTGAGTTTAAGAGATATTGAAAGTGGTTTGGTGGTATTAGCTGAGAATCTAAGGAAACAGGCAAATGCGCAAAACATTTTGTTGAAAATTGGGGAAGAAGGGGTCATTGTCTATAGCGGTAATTCTTCTGATTGGTTGACGGATAGAATACCAGCATTAAATGCGCAACCCGTTGATGTTGCAGGTGCCGGTGATTCCATGTTGGTTTCTTCCTCGCTGGCTTTAGCAACAGGTGCATCCATTTGGGAGGCAGCTGCTATTGGTTCTTTGGCCGCAGCCATTCAGGTAAGTAGAATTGGTAATATTCCACTGCATAAAGATGAGATTTTAATGGCCTTAAAATAATGTTAAAATTGCCAGTTAAAAATTCGAAGTTATATGTTTTTTTTTACCAGCGTTATGTTTCTATAAGACAGAACTATTTAAAGGTTGTAACTTTTTTAAAATGGATAGTTGGACTTTTTTCCTTGTTTAAGATTAAAAGTAAAGAAAGATTATTGTTTATTTATGATCTGACCTTTCAACCTTTTAGTATAGGAGATTTTATAGTGGCTAATGCAGCCGCCATAGCAGTTAGTGAACTTGAAAAGACAAAACAGGTTGATATTTTAGTGATTTTTGATAAAAATAACCTTACGAAAACAAAGGAATTTAGTCATGTTAATGCAGATAATATATATTTTAATATATCTTCTTTATTACCCATTGCACAAATAAATCAATATTTTTCAAATCTACTCGTTTTTGATAATAGGTTTCAAGCTGATAAGTTCATATTAGATAATATTCAATATTATAAGGTTTATCCGAATATCAAATTATATGGGATGGGAACATATTATTATTGGGATGCATTGAATTCTATTTTTCCTAGATATTTTGATACTTATGGACGTCCTCCATATTTTATCTGTAGAAATTTTCTAAATTCTTGGGTTAATCAGTTTTTTTCTAAAAATATTGAAGATCATCTCCCCGTGACCATTAATTTGAGAAACAATAAAAATCATGGACAAAACAGGAATTCAAATTTGAATGAATGGCATAAATTTTTCGTTTACTGCAATAGTAGATACAAGGTTAAATTTATCATCATTTGTTCTATTAATGAAGTAGATGTCCGATGGAGGCAATGCTCCAATGTATTGGTGGTGAAAGACTTCCATACATTTATTGAACATGATTTGGCCTTGATAAATAATTCTAGTTTTCACATGGGATCACCTTCAGGTCCTTTTAATGTAGCATTATTTGGAAAAAATCCCTACATCATGTTTAATTTTGAACGTGATTATTTAAAACTTTACAGTTCAATCATTGAAAAAGGGAATTATTTAAGTTTTTCATTTGCAAATCCACTCCAATTGATGACATTAAAAGAGGAAACTTTTGATAATTTACTATTTGAATTTTTACATATCTATAATACCCTGGACCACTCAAAAATTCCCATTAGCGATGAAGTTAATGATGAAGGAATGGTCTTCTTAAGATAGTTTAAATACTTTTTTATATGCCAACATTAAGGTAACCTATGTTAGAAAACAAAATATTACTGATAACTGGTGGGACAGGATCCTTTGGAAATGCTGTAATGAATCGTTTCCTTAATTCAAACATAAAGGAAATTCGAATTTTCAGTAGAGATGAAAAGAAACAGCACGACATGCGTGTTGAAATCCAAAATCCAAAAGTTAAATTTTATATTGGTGACGTGAGAGATGCAGCAAGTATCGGGCCTGCTGTAAAGGGTGTTGATTACATTTTTCATGCAGCTGCTTTAAAGCAGGTACCTTCTTGTGAATTTTATCCAATCGAAGCGGTTAAAACAAATATTCTGGGAACTGAGAATGTATTGAGTGCGGCCATTGAACACAAAGTTTCTAAAGTCATTTGTTTGAGCACAGATAAAGCGGTATATCCAATCAATGCGATGGGTATTTCTAAGGCTATGATGGAGAAAGTAATGGTATCCAAATCAAGACAATCAAGTGAAACGATTATTATGGGTACCAGATACGGTAATGTTATGGCCTCAAGAGGGTCCGTCATACCGTTGTTTTATGAGCAAATTATAAATAATTTGCCGGTAACAATTACTGATCCTGAAATGACCCGCTTTATGATGACCTTAGAGGATGCAGTTGATCTTGTTCTTTTTGCATTTAATAATGGTTCACCAGGAGATATTTTTGTTCAAAAATCTCCTGCCTCCACCATCGGACAATTAGCCAGGGTTATGGTAGATTTATATAAATCAGGTTCAGAAATAAAGATAATTGGTACCCGACATGCAGAAAAACAACATGAAACGTTGATGTCAAAGGAGGAAAGGATGAATTCAGTAGATATTGGAAATTATTTTAAGATATCAGCAGATAATCGTGATTTGAATTACAATAAATATTTTTCAGAGGGAAAAGGAAGTCTCAGTAACATTGATGAATATAATTCCAATAATACATATCGCCTATCTGATGTTGAATTGATGGCTTTGTTAGGTAAAATTGGCTATTCAGGGAAAAGTAAATAAGGTATGCCAAAATTAAAATTAGCAACGATTATTGGAACCAGACCTGAAATAATCAGGTTATCCCAAATTATCAAATTAGCAGATAAGGTATTTGACCATGTGCTTATACATACTGGTCAGAATTATGATTACGAACTGAATGAAATATTTTTTGAGGAGCTTGGAATCAGGAAGCCGGACCATTTTTTAGGTGTTGCAGGGCAGCATCTGGGAAATACTATAGG
>BJGN01000222.1 GCA_014190515.1 Bacteroidota bacterium | reverse complement strand
AGAAAAAGGGAAGGAGGAGGGGAGGAGGGGGAGGGGAAGGGGGGGATTTTGTAGTCATACCCGCTGCTAATACCCGTCTATTCCCATTTTTCCTGTTGGCCTTATTTATTATTGCCAGTGGCTTGACTTTTTTAGAAACAGCTGCGAATCCTTACGTTACGGGGGGGGGTGATCCCAATACCGCCACGCAACGTTTGAATTTATCTCAAAGTTTTAACGGTTTAGCTGCCACTTTAGCACCAGCTGCAGGTGGACTGTTTATTTTAAGTGGCACTGATTTATCTATCGAGGCCACCCAAAACATGACACCAGAAGCGTTAAACGAGTTATTAAATTTGGAGGCAGCGGCCGTAAAAATACCTTATCTGCTCATCGGAATCGTTGTTTTAGCTGTCGCTATATTAATATATTTCAGTAAATTACCCGAGATAAAAGAAGAGGAAACACCCGTTAGTAAAGGTTCTGGAAAATCAATCTGGCGTCATTCCCATTTGACCCAAGGGGTAATCACACAATTCTTTTATGTGGGGGCTCAAGTTTGTGTTTCCAGCTTTTTTATACGTTATGCTGGTTCCGCGGCAGGCATGGCAGAAAAAACAGCCGCATTTTATTTGGCCATTGCCCTGTTTGGATTTATGATAGGTCGTTTCGTAGGTACTTTTCTTATGCAATATATCTCCCCTACCCGATTGTTAACCGTTTATGCTGTAATTTGCATGGCACTATTGGCTGCCGTGGTTGGCTTTGGTGGCATTTTTTCTATTTACGCCCTCGTCGGCGTAGAATTCTTCATGTCCATCATGTTTCCGACCATTTTCTCCTTGAGTGTGAAATCTTTAGGAGAAGATACAAAACTCGGATCTTCCCTGGTTATCATGTCCATCGTTGGCGGCGCCTTATTCCCTTTAATCATGGGTAAAATGTCTGACCAGGCTGGTATTCAATTCGCTTATATCGTTCCATTAATATGTTTCCTCATGGTCGCCTGGTTTGGTTGGCGGGGACATATAGTAAAACAATCATAAAAGTCATTTTCTAAAATGAATCATAACTTAAGCAGAATGCACCTGCAAATTCACCCAAAAGATAATATTTGGGTAGCACTGAGGAATTTATCTAAAGGGCAAACTTTTCAGGAAGGAAATGAAAGTGTAACGCTCATCATGGATATTGAAGCAAAACATAAGTTTACCACTACCCCAATTCCCAAAAATGAGGACATTATTTTTTATGGCGTTCTGGTAGGTAAGGCTTTAAAGGACATTGAGAAAGGGGAAAAGATTACGACTGAAAATTGTATTCATGAATCGGAACCCTATTCGATGGAACGGAGAAGAGCATATCATTTCCAGCCGCCCGATATATCCAAATGGCAAAATAGGACCTTTGAGGGTTATGTGAGATCCGATGGTCAGGTTGGTACCCGAAATTATTGGTTGGTCATACCCCTGGTTTTTTGTGAAAACCGAAATATTCAGGTGATGAAGGAGGCTTTTGACAAAGAACTGGGATTTGGTCAACCTGAAAAATACAGACCTTTAGTACGGAATCTTTTGCATGCTTTTCAAACTGGGGCTGATATTGAACCTCTTGAAGTAGCTGCTCCCTGGCAAGAACATGGACCTGCTTTCCCAAATCCATATTTCCCAAACGTAGATGGCGTTAAGTTTTTAACCCACGAAATGGGCTGCGGAGGGACAAACCAGGATTGTCAGGCTTTAGCAGCTGTTTTTGCAGGCTTTTGTATCAATCCTAATGTAGCCGGCATTACAATCCTTAGCCTTGGATGTCAAAAGACTAGTTTTGACGACGTTAAAGACGAAATACAACGTAGAACGAATACTTTTGACAAGCCTATCCTCTATTTCAATCAGCAAAGCTATGGTACGGAACAAGCGATGATGTCGGCCGCCATTAAAGAGACATTTAAAGGGTTGATTGATATTAATAAGCTTAAAAGAACTTCAGTTTCTATCCAAAAGTTAAATGTTGGACTAAAATGTGGTGGATCCGATGGATTTTCAGGTATTTCCGCTAATCCTGCTCTCGGTGCTTTATCTGATATTTTAACTACCGTTGGCGCCACCACTTTGCTGGCAGAATTTCCAGAATTATGTGGTGTTGAACAGGAATTGATTGATCGCTGTGAAGCCGTCGAAGATGCCGAAAAATTCATTTCTCTCATGTCGGGTTATGCAAAGCAAGCGGAAGCCATCGGTGCTGGCTTTGATATGAATCCGAGTAAAGGAAATATTCGCGACGGACTAATTACCGATGCCATCAAGTCGGCCGGAGCAGCGAAGAAGGGCGGAAATGCCTATATCCGGGGAGTATTAGATTATACGGAACAACCTAAGCATTCGGGGTTACATCTTTTATGTACACCGGGAAATGATGTATTAGCCACCACAGGTATGGCTGCTTCGGGTGCAAATATCATCTTGTTTACTACTGGTTTAGGCACCCCTACGGGAAATGCGATTTCTCCCACTGTAAAGATTTCCACCCATACGGCACTTATGGACAGGATGCCAGATATCATCGATTTCAATTCAGGGAAAATTATTTCCGGTGAAGAATCAATCGATGAAAATGGGGAAGCTTTACTTGAGTATATCATCAAACTAGCTTCAGGTGAAACAAGAACACACGCGGAACGTCTGGGGCAAGACGATTTCATACCCTGGCGCAGAGGAATAAATCTGTAATAACAACTTAATATGCAGTTTTTAAAGGACAAAAAATCAATTATAACCGGTGCTGGAAGTGGTATTGGAAAAGCTATTGCACTACTTTTTGCAGAAAAAGGGTCTCACGTTATTTTGTTAGACAGAGACGAAGAAGGGGGAAAATCAGTAGCGAATGACATTGTAGCCGCAGGAGGAAAAGCTACCTTTATCTCCTGTGATGTTACTAAACAAAAGGAAATAATAGATTTGTTTAATCATTTAGCCCCCTTTGATATATTGGTAAATAATGCAGGGATAGCTCATATTGGAAATGCCGTCAGCACCACAGAAGAAGATTTCGACAGAGTGATATCTGTGAATATTAAAGGCGTTTACAATTGTTTGCATGCCGCTATTCCCATTTTTTTGAAAAGTGGTGGCGGTGTAATCCTCAATATGTGTTCTGTGGCAGCTAAAGTGGGCTTGCAAGATCGCTTCGCTTATTCCATGAGCAAAGGAGCCGTCGCGGCTATGACACTTTCTGTTGCCAAAGACTATCTGCATCAGGGAATACGCTGCAATAGTATTTCGCCGGCTAGGGTTCATACCCCATTTGTCGATGGATTCATTGCTAAAAATTATCCGGGCAAGGAAGCAGAAATATTTGAAAAATTATCGAAAAGCCAACCCATTGGAAGAATGGGTAAGCCAGAGGAAATTGCCGCGTTGGCTGCCTTTATTTGTAGTGACGATGCTGCCTTTATTACCGGAACCGATTATCCTATTGACGGTGGTTTTCTAACCCTAAATACTTAATACACTATAAAACAACACCTTATGAAATTATTTACATTTCGTGAAGATAATCATATCCTTAATGGGGTACTGGAAGATGGAGTTTATTACAACACTTCTGCTTTATTTCCCTCTTATGACGCCAGCTTTTTTGACAATGATGGATTAACAGCATTAAAAAATGCATTAGACACTAAGAATTCATCTTTAACTGTCATCGGACAACCAGAAAAGCTAGTATTTGGCGCTCCATTTGCTACACCCTCAAAAATAATCTGCATCGGACTGAATTATGCCGATCATGCCCGGGAAACTGGAGCGGAAATTCCAAAGGAACCGATTATTTTCATGAAAAGTACCACTTCCTTCTCTGGCTGTAATGATCCTGTTATGATTCCAAAAGATTCAATAAAAACGGATTGGGAGGTGGAAT
>BJGN01000221.1 GCA_014190515.1 Bacteroidota bacterium | reverse complement strand
CTCTGGGGTCACACAGAATCTTCCATTATGTACATCCAGGTAACTTTTATCTGTCGCATTTGAAACCCAGACATAGTCCTCCGCAAAAGTACCCAATGGATAAGTTGTGCTTACAGCGGGCCCGTCTGAAACATCTGTTCCATTCGCATGATGCGTTCTTACCGTGATATTTCTTAGTTGATAACCCGATTTCATGCGAGTAATTCCACCTGTCCCATCGACATTAGCATAACCATAAGCGCCGTAAATAGGAAATCCGTCTAAAGCAAATCCTAATAATGGAGAATGCTTTTTAGGGTCAATAGTGTATAATCCATCGGCATCGTATAAATTGCAAATCGTGGAAACTACTTTTAAATCGAGTTTGAAAGCACTTGGATTCTGATGATGATGATAATTGGTGCCTGCCGGATGTCCTTTTGAACAATCGAAGCCTAATCTTTCGTAAACTATGGCGTCACGAGTCCAGGGATTGGTTGCCGTCGGCCCTCCTGGACATGCTGCTCTCCCAGGTCCGCCACAAAATGCATTGGTACTGGTATTCCAGCCAACGCCATCCCTATAATCAAATATACTTACCCCATTGATAAATACCCCAACGGTACCTAGTCCTAAGGCTGTTTTTGCTCCCTTATTTTCTGTTGGGTTCAATGGTAATTTATAAATCGCATTCTGATTTCCTGCCTGGCCGGGATTGCCGTCACCATTAAATGGTCCCACCGGATATGACGGTACGCCCGTTGTGCTCACATATACCCAATTGGTGGAATACCGGACTAACTGGCAATTCACTAAAATACCATTTGATATCTTGGTTGAATTTCCGGAGACATAATAATTTCCCGTTTTGGTCGTATTTTGTAACCACGAGGTTATAATCGGATTAGTTTGCGCATTTACTTTAGAATATAGGGTTGCGACAAATAAAAATACAGAAAATAGATGAAAAAGTAGTTTCATAACAAGGATTTAAATTGCGATTCCTCAAAAGTAATATTTATTACTAAAGTTTAGGAGCAAATCATGATACCATTTCGCAGGGCTATTTAATGCTTCCAAATTAATTTGATTTCTAAATATGGATAGAAATTGAAAACTCAGTTTTTGGTTGTCGGAATGTTTGTAGGAATCCTTTAGTTATTTTTTGTTTAAAACAATGAACAAAAATAAAAATGAGATTCATTAAAAGTCTGTTGATTGTTAAGTTTATTTTTTTAGTTTTGTTTAAAATTTCAGATTTATAGCATTCTAAAGTCTGAAAATTAGGTGATTAAACCATTTATTTTTAGAAAAACCAAAGGATAATAAGATGAATGTGAGAATTATTATCATGGTTTTTTTTCCAATTTTTGCCATTGCTCAGGCACCGCACAAAATTAATTTCCAGTCTATTTTGAGGAATAGCTCGGGAGAGGTGGTTGGAAATAGTTCGGTCAGTTTAAAAATATCTATTCTATCTGGATCGATAAATGGTTCATCAGTTTACAATGAATCGCATGCCAAAACAACGGATGCCTCTGGATTAATCAGTTTGCAAATTGGAAAAGGTACCTTGATAAATGGAATATTTGCCAATATTGATTGGGGAGGTTCATCTCATTTCATTCAATTGGAAGCAGATTTTAGTGGGGGAATCAACTATGTTGTATTGGGAACCCAGGAACTTATGAGTGTACCTTATGCATTGTATGCCTCGAAAACGGATACGTCAGTATTAAACCTTACAAGTAGATTGGCAACAAAGCTGAATGTCACTGATACTGCCTCCTTGTCGAATCGTATTGATGCAAAGTTAATTAAAACGGACACTGCCTCTTTGTCAAATCGAATAGATACCAAAGCACCCATTAACAATCCGACATTCATAGGTACGGTGGGAGGCATTAGCAAAACGATGGTTGGCTTGGGCAATGTGGACAACACCTCGGATGCTGGTAAACCTATTTCTTCCGCAACTCAGACAGCATTGGATAATAAGGTGAATATTGCTGATACATCCAACATGTTATTAGCTTACAAAACAGGATTGAATAATAAGTTGAATAAAACAGATACTGCCTCCTTGTCGAATCGTATTGATGCAAAATTAACTAAAACGGACACGGCCTCTTTGTCGGAACGCATTAATACCAAGCTAAATAGTTCTGTTATTGATCTTGGTATCCGAACAGGAGATATCATTTATTGGGATGAAAACTTACGCAAATTTAGAATTCTAGCTCCTGGTACTGAGGGTCAAGTTTTAAAGATAGTATCAGGTATACCTGTATGGGGAACTGATGCAACTACTTCGGTTCCAGCTTTCTCCCCCTGCGGAACAACCATTTCTGATATTGATGGCAACTCCTATAATACGGTTTTGATTGGTGCCCAGTGTTGGACAAAGGAGAATTTAAGAGTGAGAAGATATAATAATGGCAGATCGATTCTCTTTGATGCCACTGGTGGTTCTGGTGGTAGTTCTTCCACTTGGCAAAATTTAACCATAGGAGCACATACCATTTACGCAAATGATAGTACGACAACCCCTTCGAACCGCACCAAATATGGCTATCTATACAATTGGTATGCTGCCAAAGGGATATTTACAACTGGAAATATTCAAAGTACGGATACTTTAAACATCTGCCCTTCTGGTTGACACGTCCCTACGGACGCAGAGTGGACAACTTTGACTACTGAGCTTGGTGGAGAAAGCGTAGCAGGCGGTAAGATGAAATCCATTGGTACTGCCTATTGGAATAGCAATATGGGAGCAACGAATGAAAGTGGTTTTTCCGCTCTCCCAGGTGGTTCTCGGGATATTGATGGTAGTTTCTACAAAATTAGGAACGGCGCTTTCTTCTGGAGTGCTACCGAAATCTCCCTAAGCAGCGCCTGGAGCCGCCTCCTGAACTACGACAATAGCATTATCAGCAGGAGCAACCTCGTCAGCGACAGCAGTAAGTCGGTTGGTGCCTCCATTCGCTGCCTCAGGAATTGACTATTTGTCTCTATATGACGACCCGTTCTAGAAAGTATGCTGAGTATTCCATTTTTTATGCAAGGTATGTAGGGTAGGTGACATAGAAATTATTAAGTGACCACTCTACAAAATGTTAAAAAATGATATTAACCTTGAATATCACAGATGAAACTGTTTATTTTTAAACGCCAATCATATTTTATCCCTTTATTTTATAATATTTATTGTTCTTATCAAATACAAAATCAGCATCATTTAAAGTGAGTAAAAAAGAAATGATATCTGCCTTTTCATTTGAAGTCAATGGTATTTTTTGTTCCGTATAATGGTTCAATACTTCCCGAAGGGTTTTGAATCTGCCATCGTGCATATAAGGATAACTGTAGGAGAGATTCCTTAAACTGGGTATTTTAAAATGTAAACTGTCTTTCGTTTGGCCTGTAACTTGCCATCGTCCAAAATCATTAAGGGTGGTGTCCACTGAAAGGCCGTTATTAGCAAACTGATAAGTGGAAAATAAGGGCTCCTGATGGCAAGTGTTGCAATTTTTTTTAAATAACAAATACCCATTATTCTCTTGTAAGGTAAATGAATCCTTTCCCATTTTGACCTTATCATATTTTGCATTGGCTGAAACTAAGGTCAGCTGAAATTGTGTTAATGCCTTTAATACCTTGGCGCCGGTAATGGTTTTTTCACCAAATGCTTTTTGAAATAGCTCTTTATAGGCATTCGATGCATTCAATGTAGAAACTACTTCATTAATGCTACTACCCATTTCACCAGGGTGAGATATGGGCGCCAATGCCTGCATGTCAATATGGTTGATGGCTCCGTCCCACATAAATTCCTTCTGCCAGGCCAAATTGAATAAAGCGGGCGCATTTCTGGTGCCTATGGCATCGAAAATTCCATGACTCAAATCGTGATCTGTATGTGCAAATGCATTGTAGGGCGAATGGCAGGAAGCACAGGAAATACTATGGTCTTTTGATAAAATCGGGTCATAAAAAAGGATTCTCCCAAGTA
>BJGN01000220.1 GCA_014190515.1 Bacteroidota bacterium | reverse complement strand
ATCGGTTTGAACAATGGGGAAATTATAAAAAAGGACTTGATTTTCTGTATTTGGGACTTGTAAAAACAATTTGCTGTGAGGTGCAGACTTTCTTTCAGACGGCACGATATGATGCTTTCTTAAAATGGGGATAACCTTGTCGAAATCGTTACTGCCAAAGTAATAAAAAGTGTGTTCGTATTGGTTTAACTCATGAATTCTCTGAACAATATTTTCCGGGTCCAATTGAAGAAGTTGCTCCTTATTTAATCTAAAATTAAAAGGAGATTCTACCCCATAGCGGGCATAAGAACCCAGGGCATTCCTCAACATATATGCTCTGTCCCTGAGCGCATTTTCCCGTTTAATAATTATGTCAGATGCAACATTCTTAAGTTTATCTGCATTTGGAACGGCACTATGTATGATTTTTTCTAATAAAATAAGCGCCTCCTCCATTGATTTTTCCAAGCCTGAGAGGGATATATAACAACGTTCTTCCTCCATGCTCACCTCAAAAGAAATGCCAAGTCTGAAAAATGCCTGTTGAATTTCAGACGATTGCATATCTTTAGTCCCAAGGTAGGGCAGATATTTAAAAAGGATGGGAAGGAGCGGGTCGTGCATTTTTCCCATTGGATAAATAAAATCTAATCGAAAAAGATCATTATCCGGATTCTTTACATAATGAATAGGAATGCCGGGAAATAACTCGTCTTGCTTAATAATTTCCTGATAAGAAACAAAAACAGGTTTCAATCTGGGAGACTCTGTAGATAGAAATTCATTAGCAAAATCAGAGGAACCATCTCTATTTATGTCAACCGCCGTGATGGGAGGTTTCTCGACTTTTATCACAGAAGGATCGTCGCCTTTTCGCTTATAAACGACCACATAATTATCCCTGTGTATATATTTTTTAGCAAAATCGATGATATCTTCCTTACTAAAATGGACCATATCGCTGACCCTTGTCGCAAATTTTTTCCATGGAATTCCCAAAATAAAAGCTTGGGTAATACTGCTTGTTCTGGCTTCGTTTGACTGTAGTGATTTTAACTCACCCAGGCGGAAATCGTTGCAAACGGCTTCTGGCAACCAATCGGGGAAATTTCCCTCCAGTAAAATATCTAATTGATTTAATAAAAGAGCTTCAACCTCCTCTAATGTTTGACCTTCCCTTGGTTTTCCATAAAAACCGAACGCAGAATAATCTTCATGAAACCAGGTCCATGCTTCAGATTCCAAGACAAGTTGCTGCTGATTAATATTCAAATCAAGCAATCCCGCCTGCTGATTATAAAATAAATGTTGAATTAGACTTAATAAATAGGGTGCTTCGGTTTTGGCACCAGGCAAACGCCAGGCCATTTGAATAAATGGAGATTCCTGACCGAAGGCTTCCATTCTTTTAACCGCCGTGATGGGAGGTTGCTCGTCAAAATTAAAAGGAGGAATGTCAGAGTTAACTTTGGAACCCCAATATTTTTCAATGAGCGCAATCGTTTTATCAGCATCCAGATCGCCCGCCAGAATGAAGGCCATATTATTGGGAACATAATAGGTGCTGAAAAATTTATGGATATTATAGTGGGATGGATTTCTCAGATGTTCCGCACTGCCTATGGTCGTTTGTGTGCCATAAGGGTGATTGGGGAATAAGCCAGCATGAAGCAGGTTACTCACCTTACGAATATCTTTGTCCTGACTGATATTAAATTCCTCGTAAACGGTCTCCAGTTCCGTATGAAATAAACGGAGGGTAAGTTGGGAAAATCGCTCAGCTTCGAGGGAAATCCAACGCTCTAATTCATTGTTTGGAATAGCATTCAGATACACCGTTTGTTCAAACCAAGTGTAGGCATTGGTTCCTTTGGCGCCAATAGAGGAGGCTAATTTGTCGTATTCTCCGGGGATAGTTAGCTTGGCTGCCTGATATGATTTCTGGTCAATGAGCTGATAAATTTCTTTGCGCTCATCTTCCGTAGAGGCATTCCGGTGCTTTTCATATAAGTCAGCAATTTCCTCCAACAAAACTTTTTCCACTTCCCAGTTAGCTGTACCAATTTTTGATGTCCCCTTAAATAGCATGTGCTCCATATAATGAGCGAGACCTGTAGTTTCTGCAGGATCATGTTTTGAACCCGCTCGAACTGCAATCTGGGTGCTAAGCGTTGGGTGATAAGGATTTATACTTAAAAATACTTGCAAGCCATTTTTAAGGGTATATTTTTTTACTTGAAATGGGTCGTTTTCAAATTGTTCCGGTAAAAGGGTAGAAGACAAATTAGTTAAAGTCATATTACGTTTTTATCCAGTAAAGCTAAAACGGCTTTACTTTGTATGAAATGTCGTTGTTCGTGTAAAAGAATAACATCAAAAGCGTCATCAAGAGAATACACGATGTTATTATTGGCAGGGGAAGCAATAATTTGTTTTCGCTGAATGAGGTCCTCGTTGTCAATCCTTAAATTTCTTAAGGCTTGTTGATGCTTTTCAAAAAGTTCTAAAATAGAACCCTCCTCCTTAAAGTTGGTAGGTTCCCAGATGGGGAACGTTTTAACCTTTGCCTCCTCCTTCTCAGGTTTCACATATTCTATAAGAACCGATCCAAATAATTTTGGCAGAAAAGGAATTTTCCCGATAAAAGGCACCTTATATGTGTTATTTCTAATTTGTTCAATAACAGGGAAATAAGTTCTGTTTACAACAATCAGGTGAGCCAGATTCTCGGCAATGCTCCACCTGTTTGCATCTGGTTTGAAGTACAAGTCTTCATGTCTAAGTAAGCCGAAATTTGAAATGACAGCTTCAGTAAGTTGATCCAATTGGTTAACCCAAATTAACTGATTCATTATTTTTTTTTGCAAATTTAACCAGATTCACCTTTTATAACACTAAATTGATTTATTTTGGTTCAATTAATAATGAACAAGACATGAAAAAAATATTTCCTTTTATTTTTCTATGCCTGATGGCCTTTTCTTTTTGGGGATTCCGTGCTTTACATCCTTCTCAATTCCCTGATAAAATAGCGCTTTATGAATCACATAATAGGTATAAGGAGCCACTTCTTAAAGAAAGACGATTCAAACATGCGGACATTGTACCTTTATTAAATGCTTTACCTGCTGCTTATCGGTTAAGGGTTTTAGGGATATCTGTGGAGGGTCGAAATATTTACGGCGCCACCATGGGAAATGGGCCGGTTTCCGTCCTGCTTTGGTCTCAAATGCATGGGGACGAACCTACAGCTACGATGGCCCTGTTTGATATCTTCCGCTTTATGCAACGCCATGATGAATTTGATGGTTTCAGAGATCAGATACTTTCAAAACTTACCATTCATGTGGTTCCAATGCTCAATCCGGATGGCGCAGAGCGTTATACCCGGCGAAATGTTCAGGATATTGACATAAACAGGGACGCCCAAAGATTGCAGACTCCGGAAGGAAATATCCTGAAGGCTATCAGGGATTCTGTGCAGGCAGACTGGGGTTTCAACTTACACGATCAGAGTCGCTATTATGCAGCAGGGAATGTCCCTAAAACGGCAGCCATTTCTTTCCTTGCCCCTGCATTTGACGAAGTTAAAACCATGAGCGAAAAAAGATCAGATGCTGCTCGTCTTATTGGTGTGATGAATAAGACAATTCAGGAAATTATCCCGGGCAGTGTCGGGAAATATGATGATACTTTTGAACCCAGGGCTTTCGGTGATAATATCCAGAAGTGGGGAACCCGCACTATACTTATCGAAACGGGGGCTTTACCTGGCGATCCTGAAAAGCAGGAGTTAAGACGAATCAATTATACCGCTATATTGACGGCCTTGTCCGCCATTGCCGATGAATCATATAAAAATATGCCGGTAAGCGAATATGACAGTATTCCCTTTAATAATAGCAATGCTTTTCATGACCTCCTGCTTAGAGAAATACAATTACCTACGCTTAGAGGGAAATTTTTTGTTTCAGATCTGGCATATAGAAATGATGAAGTTCAATTGGCAGATAACAGATCATTTTATTTATCGTCTAAAATTTCGGAACTGGGGGATTTATCTACCTTTTTTGCCTATAACGATAAGAATCTGAATGGGTATAAGGCAAAAATGGGAAAAGTTTA
>BJGN01000219.1 GCA_014190515.1 Bacteroidota bacterium | reverse complement strand
CAAATTGTGGTATCCTAAAATGACGCACGAGCAAAGCTTTGGAGGGATCTGATTTTACCTGTTCAAAAACAGCTTTCATAGGATTAAATTTTCTATTCCTAAGTAAAATAGCATAATAAATGATAAAATAAAACAATTATTTGCCAAAAAAGTCAAAGCCCAGGAAGAAAATCGCGTGTAATTTTGAGCGTAAACTAAACGAATTCATCCAAATGAAAAAAACAATCATAGACCAGCCCTTTCAGGTGAGTGAGGAAGCCATCGCATTTTTCCAAAAAAACAGATTTATTAAACTAAAAAATGTGTTGGACGCGGAATCATTAGCTTATTATGGAGAAGCAATCAGTAGAAAAGTGGCAGAAATAAATACGCAGGACCAGCCAATGGAACAAAGAGATACTTATGGAAAAGCTTTTTTACAAATTTTTAATCTTTGGAGAGAGGACGAAACCTGTAAAGAATTTGTTTTAAGTAAAAGGCTGGGGCACATTGCTACGCAATTACTTCAAACCAATGGTGTCCGATTATATCACGATCAGGCGTTATTTAAAGAGGCTCGGGGCGGAATCACCCCATGGCATGCCGATCAATATTACTGGCCATTGGCTTCCGACAAAACTGTTACCGCCTGGATTCCACTACAGGAAGTACCGTTAGAAATGGGGCCGTTAGAATTCAGCGCTGGAAGTCAGGTAATTGTAGAGGGCAGAGAATTGGCCATCGGAGATGAAAGTGAACAGAAGATAGCTCAAAGATTGAGGGTAACTGACTTTGAACATGTTATTGAGCCCTTTGAACTAGGTGAAGTCAGCTTCCATTCCGGCTGGGTTTTTCATAGGGCGGGTGCAAATAATACCGATCAAACAAGAAAAGTAATGACTATAATTTACATGGACAGTGAGATGAAATTGAAGGAACCTGAGAACGAGAATCAGGTGAATGACTGGAATACCTGGTGTCCGGGAGCTAACATCGGGGAAATTATCGCCTCTCCTATTAACCCTCTCATTTATTCTAAATGATTCATTGTAAGGCTGCGGTTACCGATGGTTATGGACAATTTTCTATAAAAGAAATTTCTGTTGCTGATCCTAAAGGAGATGAAATTCTGGTTAAAATAATGGCTGCAGGCATCTGCCATACCGATTGGGATGCCCAATTTTGGGGCAAACCACTTATTCTTGGGCATGAAGGAGCTGGCATCGTTGTGAAAACAGGTGAAAATGTGACGGCATTGGCCATCGGCGATAAAGTCATGCTTAATTGGGCGATACCTTGTTATCAATGTTTTCAATGTCAGTTAGGAAACCAGCATTTGTGTGAACCTAATTCAGCCGTTACCGCGGGTAACAAACGAAGTGGTGGTCATGCAACCTACGAAAGCACTACTTGTGTGGGAAAGCCGATAGAACGTGCGTTTAGTTTAGGCACCATGGCTGAATACACCTTAGTCAGGGAGGCAGCTTGCGTTAAAATACACGTAGAAATGCCCTACCCTTCTGCGGCCATTGTAGGTTGCGGCGTCATGACTGGTTATGGTTCAGTAGTTCATGCCGCTCAGGTTAATACGGGTAGTAGTGTGGTAGTATTGGGAACAGGTGGCGTTGGTCTTAATGTTATACAGGCAGCCCGAATTACTGGCGCTCAGAAGATTATAGCCATTGATGTGAATCCCGGAAGATTGGAAATGGCGGCAACTTTTGGTGCCACACATTTCCTTTTAGCCGATAAAAACGATACCGGATTACTTCTTATGGCTCAAAAAGTAAGGGAATTAACTCAAGGCAGAGGGGCAGATTATGCCTTTGAATGCACTGCTATTCCTGCTTTAGGTGCAGCACCATTATCCATGATACGTCATGGAGGTATGGCAGTGCAGGTAAGCGGTATTGAGCAGGAAATAACCATAGACATGAATCTTTTTGAATGGGATAAAGTGTATATCAATCCCTTGTATGGTAAAACAAAACCACAAATTGATTTTCCCATCCTTCAGGATTTATATGCATCCGGCGCATTGAAATTGGATGAAATGATCACCTCAACTTATCCTTTGGAAAAACTTGATGAGGCATTTCATGATATGCATGCGGGGAAAAATGCGAAGGGAGTGATTGAATTTGAAGATTGACTCCTTCTAAAGAAAAGTAAAAGACACGCGGATTAAAACATTTTTTTTTAAAATCACTAATTAACGCACAAATTGTGATACATTTACAAAAATTGATTTCCTGAAATCAGTAACAATTTCTACTTTAAGAAAAGAAATGAAAGAATATTTTGATTATGTTTCAAAATCGATGGGAGTAATCATTGTTCCCAGAAATAAAGAAAATGAAGCTATTGTAATCATATCAATTCAATAATATAATTCTCTTTTGGAAACAGAACATCTTTTATCAACCAATAATAATCGCAACAGTATTCAAGAATCAATAAATCAAATGGCACAGGAAAAAACGGTATTATTTAAGGTAGCTTAAATATGAGTATTGAATTTACAGCTCATGGCTGGGAAGATTTCAATTATTGGCTTGAAAACGATAAAGAAGTTGTCAAGAAAATAAAAGAATTAATAAAAGCAATAATATGGGAGCCATTTGAAGGAATTGGCACCCCAGAACCATTAAAATTTGGTCTTAAAGGTTTTTGCTCCAGAAGAATTAATGGAGAAAATCGTTTGGTAAATTCAATGTAGATTTCATTATGATTAAAACTACCTAAAATTTTATGCTGCAAATGATTCATTTGCATTTCCCCAAAACATGAATGGGAATATTGGACCAAAAATATTGAGCAATCTTTGTTATTTTTTGATGGCTTAAATAAGTAACTCGCAATTACCCGGGAGTATATCCTCTGGGAAAGTTTTAAAATACAACATAATTTGGTATATTTGATATAAATAAATTCTCATGGCAAAAAACACATCCATTTTACTTGAAGATAATTTTGAAACTTTTATAAATGGTCAACTACAAACCGGGAAGTTCTCTTCTGCGGGCGAAGTAGTTCATGCCGCGTTGAGATTATTTGAACAAGAAGAAACAAAAAAAGCTGAGCTTATCAATGAACTCATTAAGGGAGAAAAATCTGGGTTTGTCAAAGATTTTAATCGTGATACCTTTTTGCAAAATCTTAAGGAAAATCACTTAAAAAAATGAATTTTAAGCTAAGTAAAGAAGCGGAAAAAGATGCAGAAAATATATGGTTATATACACATGAAAATTGGTCCATTGAGCAAGCTGAGAGATATCTAAATTTGATTTTTGACGAGATTGATTATCTCTGCTTAAAGCCAAAATCAGGGTTTGAATTTGGAAACATGAGAGATGGATATTGGCGATCAAAAGTTAAATCACATTATATCTATTATAAAATCAACCTTAAGGAAAACGAATTAGAAATTATAAGGATTTTGCATGAAATGATGCATGTTGAAAATCAACTTGGTAGAAGCTAGCGGCTAAAATTTCGTTGCGTTTTGAGAACGCTTGCAACTATTTATACCCAACCGTTCGTTATGGAGATATTTACCAGCTCCATAGAATTTTTAATTGAGAACATCGTTTGGTAAATTCAATGTAGATTTCATTATGATTAAAACTACCTAAACTTTTATGCGGCAAATGATTCATTTGCATTTCCCCTTTTTTTAATACGTACCTCTGGAAAAAAAGAAAAATGATTTTCGTAGATATCAAAAATGACATAGCATTCCGCAAAATATTTGGTAATGATGAAAAAACAGCACCACTTATTTCCTTTTTGAATGCTGCGTTACAATTAGAGGGTAATGATCAGGTTGAAAGCGTTATTTTGTTAATCCAAATAAATTTCCTCGAATAAAGGTAGAAATGCCAACTGTTTTAGTTGCTAGCGTAACAGATCATTCAGGTCGAATATTTTTTGTAGAAATACAGGTTGCCGAGAAGAATGGGTTCGATAAACGCGTACAATATTACATTTCCAGTGATTATTCCATGCAGTTTAACATTGGAGATGATTATCCAGTGTTGAACCCCGCTTATTTTATTGGTATATTAGATTTCCCTTTTGGAGAAGGAGATAAATGTAATACCCATCATTTAACACTGGAAAAGGAGACTTACGAGCA
>BJGN01000218.1 GCA_014190515.1 Bacteroidota bacterium | reverse complement strand
GCCCAGGCCCGGGTGCTTGTGGGGGTATGTACACGGCCAATACCATGGCTTCAGCCATTGAAGCTATGGGGATGAGTTTACCTGGTAATTCTTCTCTGCCAGCAGATCATCCAGATAAAAAACAAGATAGTTTAAATGTTGGTGCAGCTATTTCGGAACTCATTCGATTAGATTTAACACCTTATAAAATAATGACTGCCAAGGCTTTTGAAAATGCCATGCGCCTTATCACTGTATTGGGAGGGTCAACCAATGCTGTCATGCATTTAATAGCTATCTCTAAGGCTATGGGTGTACCTTTAACCTTAGATGATTTTCAAAAAATAAGTGATACCACACCATTTTTAGCTGACTTAAAACCAAGTGGCAAATATGTTATGGAAGATTTATTTCAAGTAGGCGGTGTTCCCGGTGTTATGAAATGGATGTTAGCAGAAGGAATGCTTCACGGTGATTGCATGACGGTTACGGGCAAAACCATGGCCGAAAATTTAGAAAATGCACGTCCATTAGATGAAGGTCAAAAAATAATACATCCAATAAAGGAGGCAATAAAACCTTCCGGACATATTCAGATACTCTATGGAAATTTAGCCACACAAGGCTCGGTAGCCAAAATAACGGGAAAAGAAGGAGAATACTTTCAGGGGCCTGCACAGGTATTTGATGGAGAAGAAGCGATTAATATTGCTATCGCCAACAAAGAAATAAAAGAAGGGTCAGTTATTGTCATTCGCTATTGTGGTCCAAAAGGTGGCCCCGGCATGCCTGAAATGTTAAAGCCTACTTCTGCCCTTATGGGTGAAGGCCTTGGTGATAAAGTAGCTTTAATAACAGATGGCAGATTTTCTGGAGGAACCCATGGCTTTGTAGTTGGGCATATTACCCCGGAAGCTCAAATTGGTGGTAATATTGCGCTGGTTCAAAATGGTGATATCATTACTATTGATGCCATAAATAATGTGCTTGAAGCCAATGTTGATGAAAATGAATTTGAAAGAAGAAAAGCATCCTGGCAACCCAAACCCTCTAAAGCAACTACTGGTTACCTTAGAAAGTATGCTCAATTAGTATCTTCAGCGTCAGAAGGTTGTGTAACCGATGAGAAAAACCTTTAAATCATGGAAAAAGTCGTAAATAAATTAGTTAAAAACCAGCCGAAACACTCCACTGAGGAAAAGGTTAATATCACTGGAGCTGAGGCAGTACTGAAATGTTTGATTGCTGAATCAGTCAATACCATTTTCGGCTATCCCGGAGGTGCCATCATGCCTGTGTATGATGCATTATATCATTACACAGACCGTATTAATCATATTTTACCCAGGCATGAACAAGGGGCCATCCATGCAGCTGAAGGATATGCCCGCGTAACCCGAAAAACAGGTGTGGCTATGGCTACTTCCGGACCTGGTGCGATGAATTTAATGACGGGACTAGCCGACGCTATGCTTGATTCCACTCCTTTAGTATGTATAACAGGTCAGGTTGCATCAACATTACTTGGTTCTGATGCATTTCAGGAAACAGATGTAATTAACTGTACCATGCCTGTTACTAAATGGAACCATCAAATTACACACGCATCTGAAATTCCATCCGTTTTTGCCAAAGCCTTTTATATTGCCAATTCAGGCAGGCCCGGACCTGTGGTTATTGACATTACCAAAGATGCTCAAAATGAATTTTTCGATTTTGAATATATGCCTTGTACGCTCATTAGAAGTTACCATCCATTACCTAAACTAAATGAAGATGAAATAAAATCAGCAGCTCAGATGATTAATAAGGCAAATAAACCCCTTATTCTTGCTGGGCATGGTATCCAGATCGCTAATGCCCAAAACCAATTTAAACGGTTTGTTGAAAAATCGGGTATTCCGGTAGCCTGCACATTGCACGGTTTGTCTTCGCTACCCGACGACCATCCCCAACATGTTGGAATGCTTGGTATGCATGGAAATTATGGAGCGAATATAAAACAAAATGAATGTGATGTACTCATTGCCATTGGCATGCGTTTTGATGATAGGGTAACTGGAAATTTAACAAAATACGCCAAACAAGCCAAAGTTATACACATTGAAATAGACCCTTCAGAAATTAATAAAAATGTAAAAGCAACCATTCCAGTTCTTGGAGATGCCAAAATGGTCCTTGAGGCACTTCTACCCTTAATTGAAGAAAAAACTTATCCTTCATGGCTTCAGGAATTTGATGATTGTAAGAAAATTGAATTTGAAAAGGTGATAAACAGAGATTTATCACCGACCCCTGAAGGAAAAATGAGAATGGGAATGGTCGTGAAGGAAATTTCTGACCAGACGGATGGTATGGCTATCGTTGCAACTGATGTGGGACAACATCAAATGGCGGCTGCAAGATACTACACTTATCGTTCCACTAATCAATGGGTTTCATCAGGTGGAGCAGGAACAATGGGCTTTGGACTCCCGGCAGCTTTTGGTGCTCAATATGCCCAACCAGATAAAACCGTTGTTGCCTTTATTGGAGATGGTGGATTTCAAATGACTATCCAGGAATTGGGCATGATAAATCAATGGAAAATGCCTGTGAAAATTGTTATTTTAGATAATAATTTCCTGGGTATGGTTCGTCAATGGCAACAATTATTTTACGATAAAAGATACTCTTCGGTAGAGCTTCAGAATCCTGATTTTCTAAAAATTGCCGAAGGATTCGGAATTACAGGAAAAAAAATTGAAGAAGTTTCCTCTTTAAAAGAGGCAGTGGCTGAAATGCTGGCCTACCCAGGCCCCTATCTTTTGCATGTAATGGTAGAAAAAGAGGACAATGTTTTTCCAATGGTTCAAAGTGGCGCTGGCGTAGGCGAAATTCTTCTTGAACCAAATATTAAATAGTACTTATGGAAAAAAAAGAATTTACCCTGTCCGTTTTTTCGGAAAATCAAACAGGAATGGTATCCAGAGTTGTTTCCATTTTCACCAGAAGACATATCAATATAGAAAGTTTAAATACCTCTAAATCATCTCTTCCAGGTATTCATCGATTTACAATTGTAGTTTTCACTACGGAAGAAATGATAAAAAAACTAGTTGCTCAACTTGATAAGCAAATAGATATTTTAAAAGCGTTTTACTATGAAAAACACGAAATAATATATCAGGAGATTGCCCTTTATAAAATACCTTCCTCTATTTTTGGCGCAACACTTAAAGTTGAAAAATTTGTAAGAGAATACAATGTTCGAATTTTAGAGATTGAACCAGAATTCATCGTATTTGAAAAAACGGGTACAGCCATAGAAACGGAAGCATTATTGGAAGAATTCAAAAAATATGGTATATTTGAGTTCGTTCGTTCGGGGAGAGTGGCCATAACACGCCCAATGGAAAGTTTGAAGAATTATATGAAACGAATGGAATTAAGCGATAATTTTTAAAGCACCTATAAAAACCCGGTATATTTTCTTTCATTTTATTAAGAATTTTACCAAAGTAAAACGGATTTTTTTCCTACCTATTAAATTAATGTTTGATAGGTTTTACCTATTTATTAACCCATATATTCATCAGAATGAAAATTACATTACTGAAAGCATTCGTTTTTCTGCTGTTTGTCTTCCTTCACCAGAATGGATTGGCAGCTCAAAACCGAACATTAAAAGGAACCATTACAGATGCCGATGACAGTAGTCCTATGATTGGCGTGACTGTTCTGGTCGTTGGGACTGGCGTAGGAACAGTAACTGATTTAGATGGCACTTATGCTATTCAGGTGGCAACAGGTCAAACATTACGTTATTCCTACACGGGCTACAAACCCAAAGAAATTAAAATCACCAATGAAACTTTACTCGATGTACAGCTTATTGCTGAAGCTACCGCATTAGGTGAAATAGTGGTAACTGCCTTGGGTATCAAGGAAGAAAAGAAAAAACTGGCTTATTCGATTCAAGAAGTTAAGGGAGAGGCGCTTCAAAACACAGGAAGAGATAACTTCATTGTTTCTCTTCAAGGTAGAGTAGCTGGTCTGAATATGACACCTACCAGTGGACAAGCAGGTTCTTCCGTTGCTGTTCAGTTGAGGGGTCCAAGTTCTATTGATGGTAATAATCAGCCACGTTTTGTTGTCGATGGTTTACCCATCGACAATCGTACCTTTAATCATGGTGCGTTAGCTTCAGATCA
>BJGN01000217.1:2730-4174 GCA_014190515.1 Bacteroidota bacterium | reverse complement strand
AATACCAGTTTTGATGGTTCCAAAGCCAAAGTTACTTTCGCAGCAGGAGACACCTGTATCTTCTTACCTGGTTATGAAATGCCAATGGCAGAGCGAGCTGCAAAAAAATACCAGGTGTTGGTTCCATCCAGATATGATGAGCGTCTTTTCCCATCTGTATCAAAACATATAGATGGAGCAAGAATTGATAGAACACAGTTCGAGGGTGGAAGGGATTATATTGCCTTCCGACTCGCGGACACTTATCTGATGTTGGCAGAAGCTCAATTACTTTCAGGTAATAAAGATGCAGCGGTTGCTACTATCAACGTAGTTCGTCGCCGTGCAGCATTCCCTGGAAAACAAGCGGCTATGGAAATTACCTCTGATCAGATGAATCTTGAATTGATTATTGAAGAAAGAGAAAGAGAATTAATTGGAGAGCAAATGCGTTGGTTCGATCTAAAACGTTGGGGAATCCTCGTGGAAAGGGTACAAAAATATAACCCTCAGGGTGCCCCTAATATTAAGCCATTTCATGCGCTTCGTCCAATTCCACAAGTTCAAATTGATAGGGTCACAGGAACAGCATCCGCTTTCCCTCAGAATCCTGGTTATTGATTTTTTTCTTATATTAGGGGTGGCTTTATAAGTCACCCCTATTGTTTTTTACTAAAATGCTGAGTAACATGAGATTTTTACCTTTCCTCTTCTTGTCTTTTTTAACCCTCTTTTCTTTGGAAGCCTTAGCGCAAACTAAAGAACCCTCTTTTAAAAAACTATTTAATGGTAAAAATTTAAAGGGATGGATTGCCTCCGCTGAAAAAGATAGCTGGCAAGTGGTGGACGGTGTTTTAGACGTTAAAAGTAGCCCTGAAAGGAAGGGTAGTATTCTTTGGACTGAAAGAATTTTCACAGATTTTATTTTTCAAACAGATTTTAAAATGGGCGATGGCGTAGTGGATTCTGGCGTATTTTTAAAATCTGAAGCTAATCAAATTCAAATAGGTATCTCGGGTTCCCTGAAAATGGATAAAACCGGCTCTCCTTATATGCCCGGGAAGGGGTACCCTGTGACCGCTGCTAATATTCCTGAAATACTTAAACCCAATGGTTGGAATACCATGAGGATTAAATGCGAAGGGAAAAATTTTACCGTTTGGTTAAATGGTGTCGAAGTGCTTCAGTATCTATCCGATACCATTCCTAATGAAGGCCAGATTGGCCTCCAATTGCATCCAAAAAATGAAATGGCAATTCAATTCAGGAATATCCTGATTCAAGATATTTAACCCTTTTTAACATTTTAACATAAATATCAAATGAACTTACATTTTGGAAAATTCCTTTGTCTGCTCCTTGTTTCTGTTTCACAGATTCATAACTTACAGGCACAGCTTAATGTACTGACAAGTCAGGAAAAAAAAGATGGTTGGGAACTATTGTTTAATGGTAAAGATCTTAC
>BJGN01000217.1:0-1985 GCA_014190515.1 Bacteroidota bacterium | reverse complement strand
GGAAATGATATCGTTACAAAAGATAAATACAGTGCTTTTGAATTGGTCTTCGATTTTAAGTTGACAGAAGGAGCTAATTCTGGTATCAAATATTTTGTGGATGAATCTTATGATTCTAATGGAAAATCTGGCGTAGGTCTTGAATTTCAAATTCTGGATGATGCAAAACATCCGGATGCGAAGGAAGGCGTAGTTGGAAACAGAACATTGGGAAGTTTATACGATTTGATCCCTTCCATTAAGGTGGAGCCAAGATTCCAAAAGAAAATTGGTGACTGGAATACAGGTAGAGTGATCGTTTATCCGGATAATAAAGTGCAACATTGGCTAAACGGCTATAAGGTAGTGGAATATGAAAGAAAATCACTTATCTACAATGCATTGGTTGCCCGCAGTAAATATGTTAAATATCCAGGTTTTGGTGCTGCCGATGCAGGTCATATTCTTATTCAGGATCATGGAGATAATGTATCCTTCAGGAACATTAAGATTAGAAAAATAAACTAATTAAGTTTAAATCAATAGCAATGAAAACAAACAGAAGAGATTTTATTAAAAAATCAGTCTTAGCTGGTGCTGCCATCGGCTTCTCTGCTTCTAGTTATGCCAGGATTCTCGGTGCTAACGACAGGGTAAGAGTGGCTTGTGTTGGATTTTCCGATCGATTTAAAAGTTCTCATGTTCCTCCATTTAAAGCATTGATGGGACCTATGAATTTTGAAATGGTGGGTGTTTCTGATATCTGGAAAAAAAGAAGAGAAGAGGGAAAAGCATTCATTGATAAAGCGCTGGGGGCAAATATTACGATGTATCGCAATAATGATGAACTCTATGCATCTAAAAATGTAGATGCTGTGTTTATGAGCACCGCCGATTTTCAACATGCTCTCCATACCATCGAAGCAGTAAAAGCTGGTTGTGATATTTATGCAGAAAAACCCTTGGCTGAAACCATGGCCGATAACCGTGCCGTATTGAAAGCAGTGAAAGAATCAGGGAAAATTGTACAGATTGGTTCTCAACGAAGAAGTGGACAGAATTATCATGCTGCCGCTGATTTTATCAAGAGTGGTAAATTCGGCCCAATCGTTATGGTTGAATTAATGTGGAACGTTAATCAGCCTGGACGTTGGAGAAGACCGGAGCTAGTCTCGCAACTGAAGGAGGAGGATATCGATTGGAAACGTTATTTATTAAATAGGCCATTTGAAAAGTTTGATCCAAGAAAATATTTGGAATACCGCTTATTCTGGCCATACTCCTCAGGTATTCCCGGTCAATGGATGAGTCACCAAATCGATACTGTTCACTGGTTCAGTGGATTAGCTCACCCGAGAAGTGCCGTCGCCAATGGTGGTATTTATCAGTGGAAAGACGGCAGAACGAATGCCGATACCTTAACCGTTGTCTTCGATTATGGTCCTGCCGATGATCTAAAATCTGGGTTCCAGGTTCAATTCACCAGCCGTTTCTCAAATGGTGCAGGGGGTACAAAGGAATTATATTATTCTAACGGTGGTATGATTAATCTCGATACCAATGAGATTTCTTCCGAAGGTGGATTAGGTGAAAGAGAGGCTAAGGCAATGGGTATGCAAGCTAATCTGCTCCAAAGCTTTAAACTCGATGGCGATAAAGTTGAAACTGGAGCCAATACAGGGGGTGATCCGCTTACCTTCAATCACATCAAAAACTGGATGGAATGTGTTCGTTCAAGAAAACAACCTAATGCACCTATTGAAGCAGGTTATCAGCATTCTATTGCAACCATCATGTCAACCGCTGCCTATAGAACAGGAGCTCGTGTGACTTTTGATGAGAAAACGCAGGAAGTTCTTGCGAACGGAAAACCATTTTTGTATTAAATATAATTTTTATATAAAAGGGCTGTCCATTCTCTTGGACAGCCCTTTCTATGCCCAATCCTTATCTCTGACTTCGGTATTTGCCATTTTTTCTTGAGTTGCTACCCTAATATTCATTTT
>BJGN01000216.1 GCA_014190515.1 Bacteroidota bacterium | reverse complement strand
TTATCTGTTTTTTGTGACCAGGAAAAATTAGATCAGAAGGGAGCAAAAGGGGCGCCAGATTTGGTGGTGGAAATTCTTTCGCCAGGTAATAGTCGAAGAGATATGAAAGATAAATTTGAGGTGTATGAATTGGCAGGGGTGAGAGAATATTGGATTTTTCATCCTATTGATTCCTTTGTTTTACCCTATTTGCTAAATGAAGAGGGCAAATTTGTTGGTCTTTCTGCAGTTCATTCCCCTGATATCCTGTATTCCCGCATTTTTCCTGATTTAAGTTTTTCATTGGCGGAAATTTTTCCAACATAAAGACTAAACTACCCTCATGTTTGAGACAACCTTAAGTAATGAAAAGAAAGCTATAAATACGATTGTATTTAGTATTGTTGGGAATTGTTTTTTAGCTCTTATTAAAGGTATTGCTGGCTTTTTTGGAAATTCTTATGCGCTCATTGCCGATGCGATTGAGTCAACCACGGATATATTTTCCTCTATTTTGGTGTTATTTGGATTGAAATATGCCAATAAACCTGCAGACAAGAATCATCCTTATGGTCATGGAAAAATTGAACCTTTAATTACCTTTTTATTGGTGGGCTTTTTAGTAATCTCCGCCACATTCATTGCCCACGAAAGCATCCAAAATATAAGAAATCCTCATGTTTTACCTGAAAAATGGACGCTTATTGTTTTGGCATTAATTATTGCCTGGAAGGAATTGTCCTTTAGAATTGTAATTCAAAAAAGTGAAGAAACCAATAGTTCTTCTTTAAAGGCCGATGCCTGGCATCATAGGAGTGATGCTATTACCTCTGTAGCTGCATTTATAGGTATTTCAATGGCTTTAATGTTAGGAAAAGGTTACGAATCGGCAGATGATTGGGCTGCATTGTTTGCCTCAGGATTTATCTTTTACAATAGTTACCTGATTTTTAGACCTGCTTTAGGTGAAATAATGGATGAGCATTTTTATGATGATCTTGTGGAGGATATTCGAAGAATATCTTTGACGGTGGATGGCATCATTGCTACCGAAAAATGTTTTATTCGAAAAGTAGGAATGATTTATCATGTCGATTTGCACGCCAAGGTCAATGGTTCCATTTCTGTGACAGATGGGCATAATTTAGCGCATCAACTAAAAGATACCTTGAGGGCTGAAATACCGCAACTTGGTCATGTGCTCATACATATTGAACCCCATTTGATATAGTTGAAAAAAAAATTAAGAATTTATTTTCAAAAACTCAACTCTTCTATTATTAGCTTTTCCTTCAGAAGTGGTATTATCCGAAATAGGTTTGGTTTCACCATATCCTTTGGTAGTTAATCTTTCTCCGGATATACCCAAAGAAATAAGTTTATTTTTTACAACAATAGCTCTTTCTGTTGACAAATTTAAATTAGAAGCATCGTTTCCATCACTATCTGTATGACCTGAAACTTCAAATTTTAATTCTGGATGAGCGTTCATCATTTGAACGATATTGTTTAAAGCACCAAGACTTTCAGGTTTCAGTGTAGATTTTCCAGATTCAAAATTTATTCCGCGAGCAATGATTTTACCATCTATAGAAAGAGTTTTATAAGGATCGATGCCACCTTCGGCTAATCTAACTTGCCTTACAAAAAGTTGACTGCCATTTTCTTCTATAGAAACACCATCTCCTTCAATATGAAAATTTCTAAGTTTTCCGCTTTTTATAGGTGCATTTAGTACCCGTTGAGCATTTAAATAAACTCTCAAAGAATTTTCAGTGACTGAAATGGAAACCCTAACCCACTTATCACATAAATCTTCATATATTTCACTTGTTTCAGGCATTAACTTACCCATATTATACTTCCCGGAAAAATTTCCAAAATCTATTACTCCTGTATGAGAAATATAAATTCCCTCGTATAAATCCCCCAATTCCTCTGATAAATTATATCTGTCATCCGGGCTACCGAAATTGATATAAATTCTTTCTCCTGAAAAAACGCCTTCATTATATGCATCAATCCAAGATGATTTATTATTTCGCCACAAGTATTCAAATTCAAAAGTCAATCTATTTCCCAGGGTGGTATTTTTCTTTAATCTAAGATTGGCAGCTCCGTTTTGATCTAAAAAACCCAATACTTTTTCACCATTTATTATTGATGTTTCCACTCTTCCTCCTGTTACCTCCCAATAGGAAGGAATTTCATCAGGACGCTCATTTTGAAAATTATCATCAAATAAAACCTTTTCTCCTGGTATAAAATCAAATTTTGCATAACTTTTCTCAGGAATTTGTCCATTCATCCTAATTAAAATTAAAAAAAGTAGGGGGATGGTTAAACTTCTCATAGCCAATATTTTATTTAAAAATAAAAAGAATAAATTTTTTTCAAAAAATAATTTTAATAAATTTTTAATCATTTTATCATTTTTAAAAAGTGTTGTTTTATATTTAAAAATTATCAATCACTTATTTTTTTACATGCCCACCTATACTAAATCATTACCATTCTTAATACTATTTATTTTATTAAGTAAGGCTCTTTCAGCTCAAATTAAGTTAAGCGAAAGTAATTATCTGGAAAATTTTAATACGTTGGTAAAAACAGGAAATAGTAATGTTCTTCCAGTCGGCTGGCTGCTCGAGGAGTCCGGAACGAATGCAAATGGTTTATACACAGCGTCTAACGGAACAGCAAATTCAGGAGATACCTACAGTTTTGGTGTGATTGATGAAGAGGATCGGTCACTGGGTTGCCTTCAATCTGGTTCTTTAATTTCTACTCTTGGCGTTGGTTTTACCAATACTACATCTTCTTCTTTCTCAGGATTAAAAGTAACTTATACAGGAGAACAATGGCGGCTTGGTGCATTAAATAGAATAGATAGGTTAGATTTTCAGATTAGTTTTGATGCTACTAATTTATCAAATGGAACCTGGAAGGATATAGATTCTCTCGATCTGGTTGCTCCGGTAAAAGCAGGGACTGTAGGTATGTTAAATGGTAATTTGTCAGAAAATAAAGTGCTTATTACTTATCTTATAAAGGATTTAAATATTGAACCTGGTCAAAAATTTTATCTGAGATGGAAAGACTTTAATGCAACAGGTGCCGATGATGCTTTGGGTATAGAGGATTTTAAAATGGAAGTTATTTTAGGCGCCAGTACCAACGAAAATCCTACTATCCTTTCCCTTCTTCCAAAAAATATGACTAAGGGGGTAAATGTTACATCGTCTTTCAGTATTACATTTTCAAAAACAATAAAAATTGGAAGTGGAAATATTCTTATACGTAAATCAGATACCCGCGAAATAGCTACTGTTATTCCCTCCGGTCAAATCAACATTGCTGGAAATACAGCCTCTTTCCAGGTAGGAAACCTTAAATTATCTAGCACTTATGATGTTGAAATACCCGCAGGATTATTTTCTGATTTGTCGGGAAATATATTTCCTGGGATTAATAACAAGGAAATCTGGTATTTCACAACGAATGACTGGCCTATTTATGAATATTCCTTTAATAAATGTAGTCCTTTTTTAATTGACGAATGGCAAGTGGCTAACTTACTTGGAGACAGTACCTGGCGTTGCACTTCCGATGGTTATCCATCAAATAATGGTATCGTCATAAATGGTTTTACGCCGGGCATTGGCGGTAGAGATAATAATGATTGGCTCATTTCACCCTCCCTCGATTTGTCGCTTTACACAAATCCTTCCTTAGCGTTCGCTATTAAAAGTAGATTTAAAGGGATGCCTCTAAAAATCTATATTGCTGTAAATCAGGCTTCCCGACCTGAACCTGGTTCAAATAACTGGAAGGAGTTAGAGGTAATTTATCCTACCTTAAGAGATGAAAATTGGCGGCAGATCGCCTCTTTGGACATCACTAAGTATAAATCTGCCAATACTTTTATCGCCTTTCAATATTTATCCAATGCAGAAAAAGGAGCTAGTCAACTGTTTTTGGACGAGGTTAAAATCAATAATTTGATGAGTCAGGCAAAACCCATTGGTGTTTTGCACAGCCTAAATTTAATTACTTTCGATAAGGCAAAACCTGGTGTCGCATCAGAAGGAAAAGAGATAAATTATCAAATATTGAATCTGACTTCCAACATAGTCATAAAAGCAAGTCCTTATTTTGAAGTTTCAAGAGATAATAAGACTTTTTCAACAGAATTATCCATTAATCCAGC
>BJGN01000215.1 GCA_014190515.1 Bacteroidota bacterium | reverse complement strand
ACGTTGATTGCAAAGATTTAAAATGAGTTGTATCAACTTTATTTAAAATAGAGCAATACCATTCAATTAAAAATTCTTGCATTATTAGTGTATTAGCCCTTGACGAAAGTTTACGAAAAATGGACCACGTGGACCCTGTCAAATATGATTTTGCCCTTTTTGGACTGGGCATTTTTGAAGGGTTTTAGGTGTCATATTTTTCTTACATCAAATCTGCCTTATTTCGTGAGATAAAGTATCAAATTTTTGGCATAATATTTTTTTATTGCCAAAATTTTGAATTTTGATTTATATTTAATACATTTGAAATCAAATAAGTAAATACTAAAAATTTGGATAGTAATTTTAAAAATTTTATTAGTAATACCATGGAGTCAAATAAGGTGACGGATAAGAAAACCTTGATGACTACTATAAAACTGGAATATCCAGAAATTCCAGATGCAACGATTAACTGGCGAATTCATCAACTAAAAGAACTCGGAATAATACAAAGTATGGGATATGGAAAATATACACTTACCGAGTTTAAAAATTACACTCCAGACCTGAGTAACAGCATAAAAAATATCCATAATAAAATCCTAAAGGAATTTCCATACACTACTTTTTGTGTTTGGGAAAGCAAATGGTTCAACCAGTTTATGCTACATCAATTATTTAAGAACTATAAAGTAGTAGAAGTAGATAAAGATTCTATTGAAGCAGTTTTCAATACCTTAACGGGATTAAGCAAAAAAGTTTTTTTAAATCCTACATCAGAAATATATCTTAGGTATATTGGTAATTTTAATGAAGTAATCATTGTAAAAAAACTGATAACTGAATCGCCCATAGTAAAAATAGATAAGATTTGGGTTCCCTCTTTAGAGAAATTATTGGTAGACTGTCTTGTTGATAAACAACTTTTTGCCGCACAACAGAATGAATTGGATTTTATATTCAAATCAGTTTTCTCAAAATATACCCTAAATATTAGTAAAATGACCCGATATGCAAGACGTAGAGGGTATGAAAGTGAATTGGAAAATATCATAAACTATCTTTTAGCCAAAAAATAGTTTATCGAAAAAATATGGTAGAATGATAGCCGAAGAAACATATCAAATAAACTGGATAAAAAATATCTCCTCTCGCATTGGAAAGCGAGGTGATCCCAAGATACTTGAAAAAGTTATTTATGCATTCATTTTATTAGAGCAATTAAGAAAACAAAGACTAAACTTAATTTTCAAAGGTGGAACTAGTTTGTTACTTACTTTCCCAAAACCAAGGCGATTTTCTATAGATATTGATATAATTACCCTTGAACAAAAAGCTAAAATTGAGGAAATATTAGGCAACGTAGTAAAAAATAGTCCTTTTACTCGATGGGAAAGCGATAATAATCGCACAAATTACGTGGACGCTCCCGTACTACATTACAAATTATTCTACCAAAGTAAAATTAGTTCCCACTTTGGTGAAGAACCGATATTACTTGATATCCTTCTTTCAGAGAATCCTTACACGGTAATTAATAACGTAGACATCGCCCACGAATGGTTGGTTCAATCGGGTGAACCCTTAAAAGTAGAAGTACCTTCCTTGGAAGCTATTCTTGGAGATAAACTAACAGCCTTCGCACCAAATACGACTGGGATCCTTTACACAAAAAAACGACCAGTTGAAATCATTAAACAATTATTTGACCTGGGTTTTCTATTTGACCTGATAACTGACATTTCTGTTGTAAGAGATTGTTATTTGAGCGTTGTGAGAAAGGAAATAGAATACCGAAAATTAAACTTGAATTATAGAGAAGTATTGAAAGATACATTTGATACTTGCTTAATACTGGCTTTAAGAGAAAACAGTGAACAATTTAGTCAACTTCAAATGGGAATCAATAATATCACCAACTTCATTTTAGATAGATTTAAGATTGAAGATGCAATTATTGCTGCTTCTAAAGTGGCCTATTTAACTAAGCTTTTATCGAGTAATGAAAATACTTTTGAAAAATATAAAAATCCAACACTCATAAAAGAGATAGAAATCACCCATTCATCCTATATGAAACTAAATAAACTAAAAAAATCGAGCCCTGAAGCTTATTATTACTGGGTTAAATCACTAACTATCAATGGTTAAAACAGGATTTTCCCCCAGCAGGCAGTCTCATTCAATAGCCTGCCGGGGGAAATATATTATTGTTTGGTCTGTGCCGGTTTAGAATAAGGCGGAATTTTAATATCCTTTGCCGGTTGTTTTTCCAGCATCATCAAGACCTCTTTAACTGCCCTTTCCAATTGTGGATCGCGTCCTTGTTGTAGAGATTTTGCATCCTGACGAACCTCAATATCTGGTGCAACCCCTTCATTTTCAGCAATCCATTTATTGGCAGCGGGGTCAAAAATACTATTATCAGGAGCAGTGAGGGCGCCTCCATCTACCAGACTATAATGTACAGAACTCTTAACGAGACCACCCCAGGTACGTGCACCAATCAATGGACCTGCATTTCGGTGACGGAAAACCCAGGGAAAGAAATCGCCCCCTGATCCTGCCAGTTCATTGATCAACAGGGCCTTTGGTCCGAGAATACCTGCCGGCAACTTCATAGGCTTCCCACCAGGTACTTCATTGGTTATCGCTGCCCGAAGACTACGGGTCATCAGGTCCGTCATGTAATCATCTAATAAACCGCCACCATTGAATCGTTCATCAATAACCGCACCTTGTTTATCCTGCTGAGCAAAATAATAGCGATTGAAGGACACAAAACCTGGTCCACCCGTATTTGGCACCCAAATGTAGCCCAGTTTTCCGCCGGAAAGGCTATCTACCAACCGACGATTGTCTTCCACCCAATTGCGTTGACGCAGACTTAATTCATTGCGCAAAGGTTTAACCGTTTCGGTCCATGAACCATCAAAAGAAGGTTTATTATTCAAATGCAATACGGTTTGGACATCGGCCGTACCCGCCAGCATTTTATATGGATCTTCAGAAGTTGTCAGTTCCTTGCCATTCACACCCACAAGATAATATCCAGATTCCACCTTTATACCAGGTCTGTCTAATGGGCTGGAGAGACTAGGATTCCAGCTTTCTGTGGTGAAAATCCTGTTGATTTTCCAACGATTCTGATCTGCTATCAAATCTGCCCCTAAAACAGCCGCTGAAGAACGATCAGTGGCTGGAAAATCACCACCAAATACGAAACTATGTCCAACTGAAAGCTCCCCATTGACCATATCTAAAATATAAGTCAGATCATCTCTGTGTTTAACAAAAGGAACCAATGGTGCATACCGGCGATAGACCTCATCCCAATCCCTGCCGTGAATACCCTGCTGGTCATAAAAATAATCCTTTTCATAGCGCCAGGCCTCCTCAAACATCTGTTTCCACTCCGCAGACCGGTTCAACTGCATGGTCAGGTCCATTTTCAATGGTTTTGCCTCATTTCCATTAGGCCCACCGGTTGAGCCCACTTTCCACTGACCCATGGCATTTATTATAAATTTTTTCCCATCAGCAGATACAACCAATCCACTTGAACCGGTAAGAAATTCTTTAGCTTCCTTTGCCTCGAGGGTATATTTATGCACCACCCCGGGTTTATTTGCCACTCGTTCGCCAACAAAGACAGACCCTTCCGGACCTGCCACCATGGTCGTATAATTCCGTTTTGGCATACCCAAAGGAATAGTTCTCCGATCAATATTATCAAAATCGATCAGCACCTCGAGCTTTTTATCTTTAGGTTTTTCCGACTCAGGCGATTTTGCTGGTATCTTCGCATCAGGCTTCGCATCGGCTTTTGCTTCAGGTTTTGTTTCCGTTTTTTCGTCGGCCGTTTCCTTTTTCACCTCTTCCTCATCGCTTTTAGGTTTGAAGGGCGATTGATCCGATTTGCGCAGATTAATCACGTAGGCCTCATATTCAGGATTCGCCATTTGGGAACTGGTATTAGCCCAACCGCTGCCTAATGCTACTTCTGTACTTGCCAGGAAGTACAGATTTTTTCCATTGCGATCCCATGCGGGTGAAAAGGCGTCGGCAAAAGCATTGGTCAGAGGCCTTCTACCTTTCGTTTTCATATTGTAAGTCTGAATCGCCCTTAATTGATTATCTCCTGCCTTAGCGTAAGCCAACCATTGACTATCGGGAGACCAGGTAAGGCCCATGTCACCCCTTTCCAGATTATTTCCTGCCGTATCAACCGTTTCAATGGTACCTGCCTGAACATCTACTATTCTTATGCGCACTCTGTTATCGGTAAATGCGATATATTTTGCATCGGGCGACCAGACGG
>BJGN01000214.1 GCA_014190515.1 Bacteroidota bacterium | reverse complement strand
TATAAAAATCTTAAATAATAAGTGAATTATATATATAAATCATTGATTTTTAACCGAGTGGTCCCGACGGGAATCGAACCCATATCTAGTGTTTAGGAAACACCTATTCTATCCGTTGAACTACGGGACCCCAAACTATAGGAAGCAGTTTGAGCGCAAATATACACATTACCCACATAAATTCTAATTAATTAGAGCGAAGTCATAAAAATACCAACTGTTTAATTTTTAATCATTAAATCCTATTGAATTGATTTTTCTTATAATTTTTATAAAATCTTTAATATGTTCTTTTTTTCCTGTTTATAGTCATAATAAATAGATTTGCACTATCAATTAAACAACATTTATCATGAAAACTAAACCCAGTCTACTAAAAAATTCAGTATCCTTTGTTTTTTCCATTTTCTTGCTATTTCTTTCCGGATGTAAAAAAGAGGAAACTGATTTTATCTCTTCCAAGATAACTAAGGAGTATTCCAGCGAAGTTATTCAGCAATGGAATAATGTATTTATTGATTTGGAAAGATATGCACAAGGATTCAGACCTTGTCCAGCACCCAGAGCTATGGCCTATATCGGATTAGCTTGTTATGAAGCTTGCGTAAAAGATATGCCGGCATTCAAAAGTATCCGTTATAATTACCCAGGCTTGAACATTCCACAACAATTACCGCTTAAAGATTACCATTATCCTACTATAATTAATGCCATTTATAGCAAATTGCTTACCGACTTCATGGGTAATGCTAAAGGTATTCCAACGAATAGATTTATCCAGATATCTGCTTTATATAACAAACTAAAAAATGATTACCTGGGTGAGGTCTCAAGTGAAACTATCGCTCGTTCCGATGAATATGGATTAAAAGTGGCCGAGGCAGTTTTTGAATATTCAAAAACAGATTTAGTAGGACATAATCATCATCTTGAACCTTTTAAAGACAATGTTGGCAATTATAAACCACAAGCAGTGCCCGGCGCCTTCAAACCTACCAATGCGGCTGGCCCAGGTATGTTTCCTGACTACGGGTATGCCAGAACTTTTGTAATCAAGGATGCTGACAAATTAATTCCAGCACCCATTCCCTATAGCGAAGAAAAAAATTCTCCATATTATGTTCAAGGTGCTGAAGTTTATGCCGCAGTAAATAATCCAACGCCTGATCAACGATGGATGGCTTTTTTCTGGAGTGACGACCTTACTGGCTTAACTTTTAGTCCTCCTACCAGATGGTTAGCCATTGCCAATCAGGTATATGAACTGGATAATGTGGACCTTGAGACAGCCGTTTATGCCAATGCAAAGGTGAGTATTGCCTTAAATGATTGTGTAGTAGCCTGTTGGTATTCAAAATATTTTTATAATATCCAACGTCCTGTGGATTACATTAGAAAGGTATTTCGTCCTAACTGGCAACCAGCCTTGTATAATCCGCTAACAAAAGAAACAGGCATTTCCCCCAATTTTCCAGCTTATCCATCAGGTCATTCCACCATGGGTGGAGCTGCAGCGGAAGTATTAACCGATATTTTTGGAAATTATTACCCGATGACAGACAGATGCCATGAGGGAAGGCAAGATTTTGAAGGAGGTGCTCCACGTCATTTTAATTCCTTCTATGAGATGGCAAATGAAAATGCTATTTCCAGAATTCCTCTGGGCGTACATTTCAGGATGGATTGTGACCAGGGAGTAAACCTGGGCATTCGGGTAGGACGAAAAGTAAATCAGTTTTCATGGAAAAAGGGGTAATTTTGAATGATATTATTTCAGGTTAAAATATTTATCTTTGTGAGAATTTTTAAAAACTTTAACCTACCTTATTAATGAGTGTTATAAAATATCAGTTCAGGGAAGTAGAACAAATAAAAACAACTATTTGGCCTGACGCCAGGAGAGGTTCCATTCATATTGCTCAGGTTATTGCCCAGGCCATTAAAGAAAAAGCGGCAAAGGGAGAAAATATTTTGTTGGGTCTTTCCACTGGTAATTCGCCTGTTCAGGTATATAAAGAATTGGTGCGAATGCATAAAGAGGATGGTCTTAGTTTTAAAAATGTCATTTCATTCAATCTCGACGAATATTACCCTATGCAACCAGATGCTTCCCAAAGCTATGTGGCCTTTATGAAGCATCATTTATTTGATCATATTGATATTCAAAAAGAAAACATCCATATACCTGATGGCACTCTTCCTTTGGAAGAAGTTGAAGCCTATTGTACAGGTTATGATAAGAAAATAAGCGAATTAGGTGGTATCGATATACAATTATTAGGTATTGGTAGAAATGGGCATATCGGATTCAATGAACCCGGATCATTTGAAAATTCCCCTACCCGCCTGGTTCGCCTGGATGCCACTACAAGAACTGACGCTTCAAATGATTTTGGTGGCGAAGAAAATGTTCCATATCGGGCCATTACTTTAGGTTTGAAACCCGTTATGAATTCGAAAAAAATTCTACTTTGCGCCTGGGGTTTAGGAAAAGCGAGTATTGTACAAAAAGCGGTGGAAGGTCCTATCACCAACGATTTACCCGCCAGCCTTTTACAACGTCACAAAAATACGGAATTTTTTTTAGATCTCCCGGCAGCTGAAAGCTTAACCCGATTCAAAACGCCCTGGTTAGTAGCCCTTTGTAACTGGACGCCAGACCTCATTTGCAAAGCAGTCGTATGGCTTTCCCTTCAATCAAATAAACCTATTCTAAAATTAACGGCAGAGGATTATAAAGCTCATGGATTGAGCGATTTATTAGTTGAATATGCTACGGCGTATGAAATAAATATTGTTGTTTTTAATAGATTGCAACATACTATTTCCGGCTGGCCCGGCGGAAAACCTAATGCCGATGACACTACCCGTCCTGAAAGAGCTGTACCAGCAAAAAAACGGGTCATCATTTTCAGCCCTCATCCCGATGATGATGTGATTTCAATGGGTGGCACTTTCCTTCGTTTGGTCGATCAGGGTCATGAAGTACATGTGGCCTATCAAACTTCGGGAAATATTGCCGTTCACGATCACGATGCCTTCCGATTTTTAGATTTTACCATAGATTTACTGTCAAAAGGGGAAATAAATGCAGCTATTCAAGCTAAAATTGATTACTTTGAACAGCTTAAATCCATTTTAACTGATAAAAAGCCGGGTGAAAAAGACCATCCGGGAATCCTTCAGGTCAAAGGGCTTATCAGAAGAGGAGAAGCCAGCGCCGGTGCTCGGTTTTGCGGATTAAATGACGATCATATCCATTTTATGGACTTGCCATTTTATGAAACCGGAGGTACCAAAAAAAGCCCGCTTTCTGACGCAGATGTAAATCAGACCGCAGCCTTTATAAAGGAAATCAAACCACATCAAATATTTGCAGCCGGTGACCTCGCCGATCCTCATGGTACCCATAAGGTTTGCCTGGATGTGATATTAATGGCTATGGAATCCTTGAAAGGTGAAAGTTGGATTTCTGATTGTTGGCTTTGGCTTTACAGAGGCGCCTGGCATGAATGGCCTGTGGAAGAAATTGAAATGGCCGTTCCTTTAAGTCCCCAGGAACTGGTTCGTAAAAGAAAGGCCATTTTTATGCATCAATCACAAAAAGATACTCCGCCCTTTGCCGGAAATGATCCCCGGGAATTCTGGCAAAGGGCAGAGGAAAGAAATAAGGCTACCGCCGATACCTATCATGCTATGGGCTTTGCAGAATACGAGGCGATGGAGGCATTCCGTCGCTGGAAATTTAATTTTTAACGTCGTTTAAACCTTAGGTAGGTCTTTAACCAGGAATAAAAATATTTCCTCTTTTCTTTTTCTTTGCGTATATTGGTACGATAAATTGTTTAAAGTACCGTGAAACCTCTATGAAAACAAAACTAACCCAAATAATTCTTTCGGTCATTATATATATAATGCCACTCTTTTCATTATCGGGTCAGGTCATCATACCCCTTCCGTCTCAAGTAGTTTCAGCCCCTGGCTTTTTTTATTTTTCGGGTAGTACAACCATAAATTCAGACAAAAACAACCCAACTCCAACCTATTTACAAACCTATTTAAAGCAAAGACAAACTGCTTTAAATGCGAATGGAAATGCAAATGAGATAGTGTTTAACGTGTCAAACCATGGTCTTTCGGAAGGCTATGAACTCAAAATCAGTCCAAACAAGATTCATGTAACTGGTAATGACGAGAAGGGTTTGTTTTATGGAATACAAAGCCTTATTCAATTACTTCAGCACCAGCCACTATCTAATGGGAGCATCAGCATACCTTGCCAAACCATAACGGATCAACCCCGTTTT
>BJGN01000213.1 GCA_014190515.1 Bacteroidota bacterium | reverse complement strand
AATTTAAAGTTAACGTCAAAAGATTCAAGATCATCTTCTGAAAAAACTAAATTGAAAATAGGTACGGAAGCAAAAAGCGATTGATTTAACTTTTCTGATTTTCCCAATCTGTCAACCCCTACTTTTGAACTTAACCCCCAAAGCAACAATTTTCCATCTGCATATTCGAGTAGTGAAAGATCTCGCTGAATCATTAAATCTTCAGCAACTTCAGGAATACCCGGGAGCCCCAGCAAGGCACTTATTCTACCTTCATGGATTTGACCATCTAAGGCTAGATTAAAATCCATAGGAAAATGAATACAAATACCATCGAAGCCGTTCATATATTTCAATGCCCGATAAAATAATCCAGCATTTGCAACAGGTTTCAGTCCATCAGAAAAACCAATGGCCCCTGCTTTATGTAAATCCATGAGTTCGGCCATTTCTTTTCCTTCTCCTTTTTCGCTTAATGAGGCAATTGGGAAAATTTCAACGGGTTCTTGCTGGTTTAATTGGGTTAAATAATTTATTGCTGCTTTATTGTCCACCCGTGGATGCGTATCTGGCCACGGAGCTAAGGCGGTGAATCCACCTGCTGCTGCAGTAGCTCTCAATGAAGATAAAGATTCACGGTGTTCTTCTCCCGGATCTCCATGACTTGCCCCAATATCCATCCAACCAATAGAGGCGTGAAGATCATCCATCGCAATAACCTTTGCGTCAGGTGCTACCAAATCAACACCAATTTTATGTATTATACCTTCACTGATTAATACATCTAATTTACCCGATGTTGAGGGAAAACTTCGGTCAACCAAAGTGACGTTTTTAAATAACCAAGTCATTGCCGAGTGAATTATTGAACTAATTTAGGGTATCGCTTATTATTTACCCATATAAAATTACTATCTGTTTTGGTAAAAACAGAAGGTAAGGGTCTGACTAACATTTCATCGATATAAACAACTGTTTTTTTAAGATCCGGATTATTCGCCATAATCGTTATTTGACTTCCTCGGCGATGAAGAACCCAGGGTATTTCAATCAAGGCCCAGCCATTATCGTCAAAAACATGAATATTTGGGTGAGAAGGAAAGACCTCTTCGTATTTCTCATTGTTTATTGTTAACTCTGTGATTGTAAATTGCGAAGTAGTGCGTTTATCCTCGTCTATGTACATCCAAATAGAAAATATCCAAGGACCCTCTTTTGCACTATTAGCAACCTTTCTCTGAAATAAAACATCGCCAGAGTTCAGCAAATATCTGCAGCTACTATTACCTGCATATTTCTGTTGGTTAACATTCCCCTTATTCCAATCTTCGAATAAAAAATCAGCATCATCTTCTGACGAATAGGTCTTTGTATTTGATTTAAATGTAGATGATATCAAAATATTTGCCTCCTTAACTTTATCCAACACTGATTTTTCAAACGAATTATATGGCAAGGAGTAAAGAGACATTCTGTCCTCATCATGTAATATAGAGGCATATTTTAGCAGGTGAACGTAGGGCTTTCCCCTCTCATTATCTAGGTTACTTTTATCTACCATCAAAAGAAAAGGACGTTTGTCATTCAAGCTTTTTAAAAGCAAAGGATATTTATATGGTTCACTTACCCATTGTAATTGATTAATTGTTTGTTTACGTGAAGTTCTGGTTAGCATTGCACTATTTGTAGGCAATCCTGTTTTTGCCGACATCAACAAAGCCTTTTGCAAGATAAAACCTTCTGGTTCTCTCCAAAATTGATCAGAACCTAGATTAAAGTATGGGATAGTTAATATAGATTGGAATTTCTCCGGCTGTATACCTGTTAAAAAACTTAGTTTTCTACCTCTTTCAAGTTCGGGAATAGCCTCCATACCTACATTCAATCTTCTATGATAATGGATAAGATCTAAGGACATGAGAGCGAAATAAATGCTCCAAACAAAAAATGCAATTCCCTTTCCTTTAAAAAATCTAAATAAAGAAAAGGCCATTAATATATGAATGACGTAATAAAATACCCAGGCAAATCTACCCACAGATCTAAATTGTCTAAAAGGTCCGGTAAAAGACAAGAAACCTTCCAAACCAGTAATAATAAACGGTAAACCAAATGAAATAAGTAACAAAATGATAGCTGATAACGCCACCGCCAGTATTCCGGAATCCTTTACAGAAAATAGTTTGTAAAAATAATTCCTATGATTCGGAAAAAAATGAATAACTGTCAGAAGCAGCAAAAAGAATGGAAAAGTAAGACCGAGATAATGATATCTTTCGATATCAGAAAACGTTTCCCATTTAATTAAATAAAGATGATTACTGACCCAACGCCAAAATGGATTGTCCTGTGAAAATAATAATCCACTAGGTGTAGCATTAAACTGAAAGAAGCCCCAGGGTTGCGGACTTCGGTCTAAAGGTTGATTTCCACCATTTACCCAAATAAACAATAGAGAAAATGGAATAAGCACTGCACCTATTATATGCATGATAAAAACAGGAAATGGCGGTTTTTTCTCTGAAAAAAAATACCAGAAAAAAGAGAAAAGTAATGAAAAGGAGAATATAAAAGCAACATAATAAAAGTGAATACCTGCTGCCAGAAAGGTGAGTATTATAAGGGGAATAAGGGTTTTAAAATAGGGATTTTTACTATATAAAAGCCAATAGTACAATAAGCCAGGAATTACTGCCAGATGAGCCAAACCCAAGTGGGCTTCCATTCTCAATAATTGGGGCGATAAAAAAGCAATAGTTAAGGATGTAGCAGCTGCTAAATAAAAAGGTAAGCCAAGTAAAAGACCTATATTATACAGATATAAAACCCCGACAAAAAAACTAAAAAGAAGAAGTAAATGAATAATTTTTGGCAAATAATCTGTGAGATCTATTCCATTATTATATAGCCATTTTAAAGGAAAAGATACAGTTGCCAAACCGTCAGCTGCCACGATGTTTTCACCATAGGGATAATTCATTCCATCATAATGATTGAACAATTTATCAAATTTAATGTGATAAAGTGGCACCAGATAGCTTTTAATACCATCTCCATAAGGCTCAACTACATAATGAGGTGGAAGATTGATCCATTCGTTCCATCGATAACTTATTAAAGATAAGGTAAGGAGACAAAACAATACGAACCAACTTGATTTTTTAAAACTATTCGGCATTCATGAAATACATTATTTCCACCATCTAAGAATAAAAGTTTCCAAAAGTAAAAAGATTAACGCAGCGATTAAAAAATAACGCCATAAAATTACGCCTTGATTTTGCTCCGAAACATTAGCAGATAAAATAGAGGCTTCTCCGGGAGTAAAAACTTTAAAAAATTCACCCTGTTTTTCTTTAAGCTGATTAAATGAAAAGTAAGAAAGGTCAGATTCCAATCTATTAAAGTTAAAGGCAAATTCATGAATCACATTCTCACTTTCGTCAACAACCTGGTATTGCCCGGCTTCCTTTAGTTGACCGTTTAGTGATAAACTTAATGACTGTCCTAAAAACCTTTGCCCGGGAATAAATTCTCCTTTTAAACCCTTGATTTTATATACGTTATCCGTTGAAATATTATTTAAAGGAATACTTATTAGTTCATCTTTTCCAGCAATAAATGAGATAGGCTGATTTCCTCCTCCGGCAATACCCAATTTATAGAGTAGTGGAATAAAGATATCACTTTGATTAACCAAAGAATTAAATTCTTTCGAAAGAGGCGCTGATGACCTGTAAAAAGTACCACCACCTACATTAAAGGCACTCAAATAACTGGTGCCGTCCCGATAGGTGAGTAGTTTTTGTTCACCAAAAACGGATGAATTTTCAAAACTAAAATTCCCCTTAGTGACAGGCAATTTCATCATAACTTTAGATAGTTCATACACATCTCTGAAAGCAAAAGATTCGAGATCTATCTCCCCCACCTGTCGCTCCACCTGACTAAAATTTAGTACCCGAGGTATTTGAAGTTTGCTAAAAAAGGAATTATAATCAGTTAATTGAGCGCTTGCTTGTGGAAAAAATAATATATTTTTTCCTGTTTCAAGGTATGATAACAAGGTAGATGATAATCCGGAACTTACCTCAGGAATTTCGTCTAATATAATTAAATCATATTTATCCCATTTTTCGTAAGAGATTTTATTTGCCGGTTGATAATCCACCTTAAAAGGAGTCATTCCCGAAAAAGCTGCTACAAAAGCATCATTTGGTTTATCTTTAGAAATAAGGAGGACCTCTACAGAGGGAATAACCTCGAAGGAAATAAAATATTTATCGTCAAACTGAATGGGATAATCTGTAATGCTTAGGGAAGCTTTTTGCCAACCGACTTTATCGAGAGAAAGGAAAACGGTATCTATTCTGGATTCACCTGAGACCAAACTAAAAGAACC
>BJGN01000212.1 GCA_014190515.1 Bacteroidota bacterium | reverse complement strand
ATGGTTATACACATAAAAAGTACAAACTACTTTTTGCATTAAAAAAATGCAATCATTAACAATTATTGCATTTTTTTAGTGCAATTTTAGTATTTGCGGTGACGGCCATAGATGTTCAACACTTCCACTTCCTTTGGCTTAAGCAGCTTAGCAAGCATTTTTCACTCAGATATTATTCCAATAATGTGCTCCATAATCGTGGTTTTAAGGACATGTTTAATAATCTGTAAAGTAAAATAATTCTAATCTGTAAAGTAAAATCCTCATAATCTGTAAAGTGAAATTCTTATAATCTGTAAAATAACTGTATATTTGATATATAATCATATAATTATGAAATATAGGAAACGAATATCTGACATAGAATTGCAACGTAAATTAGAAGCCTCTGGGGCCGTTTTAATTCGTGGTGCAAAGGCTTGCGGTAAAACGGAATCTGCTAAACAATTTGCACGAAGTGTTATTTATGTCGATCGGGATGAGCAATTTCAACTTTTGTTTGATACCGCACCTAAACGGTTATTATTAGGTGAAACACCGCGCTTGATAGACGAATGGCAAGTGATACCAAAGCTTTGGAACCAGGTGCGGCATGAAGTGGACGATAGAAAAAAGACTGCCCAGTTTATTTTGACAGGTTCTGCAAATCCTGAGGAAAATGTAATTATGCATTCTGGTGCTGGTAGATTTACCATCGTTGATATGCGCACAATGTCATGGCAAGAGTTGGGAATTTCTGATGCTTCCATAAAAATGGCTGATTTATTCCAAGGATTTTCTGTTGAGGTTCAAAACGAACGAACCGAGCTTGAGTTAATTATAGAGCAAATTTGCAAAGGTGGCTTCCCAAGCCTCATGGATAGTAAAGTGGAGCAGGCCTTGGAAGTAAATCGAGCTTATGTAGAATTATTGGCAGAGGTAGATATGAGTAGGGTGTCTCAAAATCGCCGGGATCCTATGAAAGTCCGAAGCTTGTTGAAATCTCTGGCTCGAAATACAAGCACAATGGTAGATAATTTAGTGCTTGAAAGGGATATTAAAGCCCATGAAAGTATAGGGCTTTCGCGCCCCACTATATATGATTATTTAGATGCCTTGAACCGGCTCATGATGTTGGAGGATCAGCCAGCCTGGAATATTCATATTCGGTCTTCACATACCTTGAGAAATTCACCCAAGCGGCATTTTACAGATGTTTCATTGGCCGTTGCTGCATTAGGAATAAATCAACAAAATTTATTAAATAATCTGCAATTTGCTGGTTTCTTATTTGAGTCGATGGTTATACATGATCTTAGGGTCTATAGTCAAGCTAATGATGCAAAAGTCTATCACTATCGAGATTCAAGTGGACTGGAAGTAGATGGTGTCGTACAGAAATATAATGGCGATTGGTGTGCCTTTGAAATTAAATTGGGCAGCGGACAAATAGAGGAAGCCGCAGCAAATTTGTTGAGATTAGCAAGGTTGGTTACAAGTGATAAATGTCCTGCTCCAAAATCCTTAAACATCATTACGGGAACAGGAATGGGTTATACCCGCAAAGATGGTGTAAATGTCATTTCATTTGCATCATTGGGAGCTTAATTAAATTTATTAAAGTATGTAATAGGTATTTACTGAAAATTCATATTGATCTGGGTAAATAGTTCTTTTTCTTCGTTTTTATAGCAAAATTGATTTCAAATCAAATGAGGTAAACCATTCTTTGTATTCTGGCAGTACTGTGGCGGAATGATAAGGTAAATTAATTCAGGTACTTTTATCAAATGTAACATAATAAGGGCAAATATTCATTCATCTTGTAACAAAATAAGCCCAAATGGTCATTAGGGAACGTTTCTGTTGCTCAATGATTAAATGCTACCTGTTGTTTCTTTTTGCGTATTTATTAAAATTTAAATCGTAATTTTATTATCGCAACCGGCATTACTGTAATTTGAATTGCGATAATTATGAAATTTTATAACAGGGAATCTGAATTAGCCTTATTAGACCGCATTGAAAATAGGTCAGTAGATACCGCCCAAATGACTTTCGTGGTAGGTAGAAGGCGTATTGGGAAAACCAGCCTGTTAATTAAAGCGACAGAAAAGCAGAATATGCTTTATTTTTTTATTTCCAAAAAAAGCGAAATATTATTATGTGCTGAATTTACTGAACAAGTAAAGGATAGGCTCCAAATGCCATTATTTGGAGAGATAAAATCTTTCAAAGAGTTATTTGGATTTATAATGGAAGTATCAAAAAATCGCCATTTTACTTTATTCATAGATGAATTTCAGGAATTTTATTCGGTAAATCCTGCTGTTTTTTCTGACATGCAAAATATTTGGGACAGTAATAAACAAGATAGTAAGCTCAATTTAATTTTATGCGGTTCCGTCTATTCATTGATGGCAAAGATTTTTGAAAATTCAAAGGAGCCTCTCTTTGGCAGAACAACCCATAGATTACATTTGAAAGGCTTTGATTTGGCAACACTCAAATCTATTTTAAACGATTATTCACCTCAATATTCCTCAGAAGATTTGTTGGCTTTTTATTTATTTACCGGTGGCGTGGCAAAATATGTAGAACTTTTTGTTCAGGCCCGGGCATTCTCATTGTCTGACATGCTGCATTTAATATTAAATGAAAATTCTCTTTTTTTAGATGAGGGAAAGCATGTCTTGATTGAAGAATTTGGCAAAGAATATGGGAACTATTTTTCAATTTTGTCACTGATCGCTTCCGGGAAAACGGCAAGGGTAGAGATAGAATCTATTATGGAAATTCAAACAGGTGGATTTCTGGACCGCCTGGAAAAGGATTTTGGCTTGATAAAAAAGGTAAGACCCATTTTTTCAAAACCTAATAGCAGGAAATTAAAATATGCTATTGAAGATAATTTTCTAAATTTTTGGTTCCGTTTTATTTACAAATATCGAAGTGCGGTGGAAATGGGTAATTTAGATTATCTAAAAGAAATTATTTCACGGGATTACACCACTTATAGTGGCAAAATATTAGAAAAATATTTCACTGAAAGGTTAAAAGCGGAAAAAAAATACAATATCATTGGTCCATACTGGGATGGTAAAAATCAGAATGAAATAGATATTGTAGCAATCAATGAACTAGATAAAATAGTGTTATTTGCCGAAGTTAAGCGAAATAAAAATAATATTAATTTGAAAGTGTTAGAGGAAAAATCCTCTTGTTTAATGAATCATTTTGAGGGGTATAAAATCCTTTATAAAGGCTTTTCCTTAGATGATATCTGACGGGTTTTTTCCAACTAGTCCTGGAAATCCAAAGCGTTTTAAACTTACTACCTCTTTGAACCGGCTATCATTACGCCCATCCCTCCATCTATCCGGAAATACTGGCCCGTTATAAACGAGGCATCGTCACTGGCTAAGTAATTTACCAATTTAGCCACCTCCCACGCTTTTCCTATTCTTCCAACCAAATGCATGTCAGCGCATTCCTGAAGCACGGCTTCCGGATCTGCTGATAGATTTACCGCGTCTTGCAACATTGGCGTATCGATGGTTCCAGGACAAATGGCCACACTGCGAATGCTCGGCGCATAGTCAACGGCGATGCTTCGCATGAGGCCTAATTGCCCCGATTTTGAAGTTACATACGGGGCAACTTTTTCCTGAGAATAAAATGCCTGAACACTCGATATCTGTATAACTACCCCTTTCCCGTTCTTTTGCATAGATGGAATACAGTGTTTGGCAGCCAGGAAAGATCCCTTAAGATTTACCCCCATCACAAAATCCCACTCCTCTTCCGTTGTTTCTGTAACGGTGGAATACCTCTGTACCCCAGCACTACACACCAAAGTCTGTATATTTCCCCACTTTTTTTCAGTGTCCTCTAAAGCATTAATTATAGATTTTTCATTTGATACATCACATTTTATATAAATTAAATTATCCTTATGTTTATCTAAAAAATTATCTTCTGGTTTTTCTGTATCCCAAATACTTACCCGTTTACCTGCTTCCAGAAAAAGGGCTGCTGAGGCAAATCCTATCCCTTTACTTCCTCCTGTTATAACAACAACCTCATTTGTAGTAATTCCCATTTTCTTTATTTAACGTTTCTCCAAATTTAGTCATTGCATTTGTAAATACCCAAAGATTCATTTATCTTCCATAGAAAATTCACACATTTTAATGCTGCTTAAATGAAATTAGGTCTTGGTCTGTATAAAAGTTTACTGAATGATAGCAACTTTCAATTTGCGAAACAAGCGGGTGCCACCCATATTGTTGCTCAACTTATAGATTATGTAAAAGGGGGTGAGAATCCTACCTTAACTAAGGATTATCTGAATGGCTGGGGCTACTCACCAAATAAAGATATACCTTGGAAATTAGATGATCTTGTTTCATTGAGAAAAAAAATTGAAAGTCATGGTCTGAAACTGGAAGC
>BJGN01000211.1 GCA_014190515.1 Bacteroidota bacterium | reverse complement strand
CACCTGGGCATTGAGAATCGGAACAGAAAGGGTGGAAGCTGTTATATTGACACGTTGAGTGGCACCGCCTGGCAAACTATAATTAACAAAAACATTTTCCGCTGAAGTCAACTGAACAGAGGCACTCTGGCCAGCACAAATAGCAACGGATGGAGAGGTAATGGTCACCTGCGGGGAAGCCTGTAGGGTAATTTGCTGGGGCATATCGACAAAGCAAGACTTACCTGAATAACTGGCTCTCACCGTGTATATACCGGCCTGAGAGGCATTTACCAAATTTAACGCATTTCCTGTACCCACAATACTGTCCCCAAAAACGTTTCCATTTAATCTTAACTGATAACGCACGTTAGGTTCAGATCCACTTAAAGCCAGGGACACTGTCCCAGCTTCTGGAATACATAGATTATTTAGTTGTTGAAAGGCAAAAGTATTGGGAATGGGACAAGCTGCAGAGAAGGATTGAATGACGCCCGCTTTTAATGAAAAATTGAAGCTGTTAAATTGTTCATTAACAAATTCTCCACTTGAGAAAGTTAACACGTTATTACCAGAGGAATAATGATTACCCGCGGAGTTCGTCGCTTGTTGCCCTTTAACAAAAAGAAAGGAAAATAGAAAAAGAATAGTAAACGCATGATTTAATTTCATAATAAAATTTTCCTTGAATTTTAAATTCTTTTCTAAATGGAATTTAATTTGCTAATATAATGAAAATAAGCCAATTATATACAAAATTTGAAATAAAATAGATTTATTTTTAAAATAAACGGTTTATTAATTGAAATTAAAGGTAACAGATCATTTTTTAAACATTTTGCAAGGTGGGCATATAATATATACCGGAGAAGGAAATCTTTCCGTGTAACTTAGGTTGAATCAGGATTTTCAGGATTGAATAGACATCGTTGGTTTGAACGTGAAGGTTAAATTGTAGAGTATTACTGTTTCGTGGGTGTTTGAATCAGGATTTACAGGATTTCCAGGATTAATTATAACGTCTCCGGTTTGGGTGGGAAGGTTATTATTAAAAGGAGTTTTCATTTCCAGGCCTTTCGCCGATGCGTAACGCATCGGCGAAAAAAAGGGCATAAAGTAATCCTCTACGAAAACCCATTATACCCATGCCAAAGACGTCCTCTGTAATCCTAAAAAGCCTGTAAATCCTGATTCAAAATCAAGGGTAGCCGGTAAATTTATATTGAAACCTTTTGGGGAGAAGACGCGAAGCATCGTGTTTTTACAGAAATACAGTATAAAAAGTGCTACTGTATGAATCAACATTACACCCAAACCAAAGACGCCCTCTGTAATCCTCAAAATCCTGTAAATCCTGCTTTTAAACCAGGTGCTTGCGATCACCAAAAACCAACATCTTTTTTAATGATTTTTAATAAAAGGTAACAATGTCTCGGTTCAACAACATAAATTATCAAGTTCTTACCAGAATCCGAGCGCCGCCCACCCGCAATCCTCGCCCACGAAATAGTCAAATAATTAAATAGTCAATCCCTGAGGCAACGGACAGAAGCGCCGAACGACTTATTGCTGTAGTACCTGTTCACAAAGCCAAAGTTGAAGTTCAGGTAACGGAGCCAGGCGCTGGTGTTGTCGACTTCTCAGTAGCACTCCAGAAGAAAGCAATGTATCTAATATCGTAGAAATTTCCATCGTCAAAACGATAACCACCTGGGAGAGCGGAGAAGCCGTAATCGTCAGTTCCTGTGTTTGTTAACCATAAGGAGGAATTTTTTTTCAGCTTAGTACCTGCAGAACTGCTCTGAGTTGTTGAAGTATAAGATGTATCAGCTCCTGAATCTATAAATTTTACTAATTTATTACAATCAGAATCAGTCGGAACATGCCAGCCTATAGGGCAAATGTTTAAAGTATCAGTACTTGCAATTTCCCCAGTTTTATATATCCCTTTTGCAGCATACCAATTGTATAGAAATCCGTAGTTCGTTGCATTCGCGTCTGAACTTGCTTCATTGCCATAAATAGTATAGGCCCCGGTATTTTCATTTTGCCACGTTTCTGAAGTTCCTACCGAACCTCCGGTAACATTCAATGGAATAGCTGTACCGTCATTGTATTTTGTAACTCTAAGGTTTGATGCCATCCAACATTGCGTGCCTATTAAAACGGTATTATATACATTTCCATCAACATCGGTAATTGTGGAGGTAGTGCAAGTAAAAGCAGGTGTAACCACCGTAGGAATTTTAGCGACAACCCCTTGATATGCAGGCAGCATAATTTGACTCATGGCGATTTTAGATACCAGCATCAATATGGGAATCAGGAAATATTTCATATCAGAATTTTAATTTAGAAAATAAATGACGTAACTTAATGCTAATCCTTTTCAAACATGAGATTACTTTTCTAATGTGGAAAGATCCAAAATATTTTTAGTTAGTAACTTCTTTTTAGGATGTTAAACCAAATTCCGAGCGCCGCCCGCCCGCAATCCTAGCCCACAAATAGTCAATCCTTGAGGCAACGAACAGAGTGTCCACACGACGTGCCGCAGGTACCCTGTGTCACGTTAATATCGTCGAAATCCAGTTGGTAGAAATAAGCAGCGGTGCTGGTCGTGGATGTACTCCCAAAGCGAGCAAAGCCTCTAATATTGCTAAAAGCACCATTAGCGCCTTTAAAACGAACACCACCAGGTAGCGAGGAGAATCCACTTAGGTTCGTTGCGCCTGTGTTTGGTGAGTTCCAATAGGTAGTACCTGTTGATTTCATCTTGCCTCCAGCCACAGTTAGTCCCCCAAGAAAGGTAGTTAAAGTTGTCCATTCTGCGTTAGAAGGAACATGCCAGCCTGCAGGACAAATTTCTCTAGTATCTGTGGCAGCATACCAATTGTATAAAAAGCCATATGTTGCCAAATTAGTAGCATTATGAGCATAAACAGTGCGTGCTCCAGAGGTTCTTGCCGTCCAGGTTTCTGTGCTTTCATCACCAGTTGAACCACCTGAATTATCCAAAGGGATAAGCGTTCCGTTATTGTATTTTGTAACTCTAAGGTTTGATGCCATCCAACATTGCGTGCCTATTAAAACGGTATTGTATACATTGCCATCAACATCGGTAACTGTAGCGAGACCAGGGCAAGACATAACAGCCACTGTAGGAATTTTAGCGACAACCCCTTGATATGCAGGCAGCATAATTTGACTCATGGCGATTTTAGATACCAGCATCAATATGGGAATCAGGAAAAATTTCATTTTTTTACATTAATTTCCATAAATACAGAAAAAATTATAATTCCATATCTCCTGCACTGATAAAAGAGCTTGCTCCTAATTGAACCAAAGTACATATTGCATTTATTCCAGCTGTTTTGGTAAAACTGCTTCTATTGCTGACGGTACTTCCAGAGGCAGTTAAAGTGATTTTACCAACGCCCAATTGGACGACCATACAGTTAAAGCCTATGAACAAGGATGGAACGGTTAGTGTGATACTTGCTGCATTGCTTAAGGTTATAATTTTACCATTATCCGAGGCTACCAAAGTATAAGTGGTTCCTGTTTGGGTATTAACATTAGCAGAGAATCCAGCAATGGTTGATGTAATACTATTATTCCCTGTTAAAGATCCCTGCATGGTAGTACTTCCCGAGAAAGATTTACTTCCAGCTACGGTCTGAACAGTTGTTAAATCGACAAAATTTTGAGTTGATGAATTAGTGCCCCCGTTTGCAATAGGCAATATTCCCGTGACTTTTGAGGCTGCTACAGCCGTTATTTTAGAATTAATACTTAAGCTATAATTCGCCAGCATGGTGGTGGTGTCCACATCCCGCAGGTAGGGCAATAACATGTTCGTCGTATCTGAAATATTCACTTTTGAGTTGATGTCTGTCCGGTAGTTGGCCAGCATATTTAACGTATCTGAAATATTCACTTTAGCATTGATTCCCGTCCGGTAATTGGCCAGCATATTTAACGTATCTGAAATATTCACTTTAGCGTTCATGCCTGTTCGGTAATTGGCCAGCATATTTAACGTATCTGAAATATTCACTTTAGCATTGATGCCCGTTCGGTAATTAGCCAGCATATTTAACGTATCTGAAATATTGACTTTATCGTTCATGCCCGTCCAGTAATTGGCTAACATGGCAGAAGTATCTGCATCTCGTAGGTAGGGTAATAACATACTCGTCGTATCAGAAATATTCAATTTAGAATTAATTCCTGTCCTGTAATTGGCCAGCATATTTAACGTATCTGAAATATTCACTTTAGCATTGATGCCCGTTCGGTAATTTGCCAGCATATTTAACGTATCTGAAATATTGACTTTTGAGTTAATGCCCGTCCGGTAATTGGCCAGCATGGCGGTGGTATCCGAATCACGTAGATAGGGTATTAACATGCTCGTCGTATCCGAAATATTCAATTTATCTATGTTACCCACGCGGTAATTAGCCAACATAGCAGAAGTATCCGCATCTCGTAGGTAGGG
>BJGN01000210.1 GCA_014190515.1 Bacteroidota bacterium | reverse complement strand
GGATATACAGAATTAAACAGTGGCATTATGTTCCATTCCCAGGATCCCCGGACGATGAGAAAGGAGCAAGATTGGCCTATCAGTGTAGAAATGCAGTTTTTAGCTCAACTGGCCGATGGGAAACCCAGACCCACCGGTAACATGTGTTCTCCTGGCACCGATGTAGTATTTAATGGAAAAATAGATCCCCGTCACTGTATCAATTCCACTTCAAAAACCTATCAAAAGGACGAATGGATAAAAGCGGAATTAATCGTTCGGGGCAGTGAAATGGTCACTCACATCATTAACGGAGATACTGTTTTGAGATATACGAAACCACAAATAGGTGGTGGCGTAGCCAATAATTACGATCCAGAAATAAAAATAGATGGAAAATTGCTGGACAGGGGGTTCATTGCGCTACAAAGTGAGGGACAACCCATTGATTTTCGCAATATAAGAATAAGGAGACTGGATAGGTAACTGTACTAAGATGGCAGGGCAATCCCACTTGAAGTTTATACAAAAGTATCCATCCACAAATAACCATCATTTACTAACCAAATTCGCTCTCTACAATCCGTGAAATCACGCAATCCTTAAAATACCTGATTCAAAACAAGGGGTTAAGGGTAATTTTAACCTATTAAAAGCATAAAAAAAGGAAGCAATCTTATTAGACAGCCTCCTTTCACTAAAATATTCTGTAAGAAATTTAAATTAATCCTTTTTTTCCTCGTCCTCTTTTTTACCAGTTTCTTCCTCTTTCACGGATTCTTCTTCTTTCTTATCTTTCCAAATCTCTTTTATCTCATCTATTTTGTCTTCGATACGATCTTCGACCACTTCGGCGACTGCTTTTACGGTATCCACCATATCGGTGATAGAATCACCTAGAATAGAAGTTGCAGCATCGAACAGCGATTCCTTCTCCCCTTTTGCTTTTTCGCGGGCGGCATTGGCTGCAGCTATTTCGTTAGCAATTTTCTCCTGAGCGGCTTTTTTTGCATCCTCTTTAAGCATTTCGTCCGCCTTTCTCTTCTCTTTTTCCTGAAGTTGCTCCATTTTACGATCTAATTCCGATTTGGTAGCATACATTTCAGTTAACTTCTCTTTTTTGGAGCGAACACGTTCTTCAACCATAGCCACTTTTGCCTGTCTGATTTGCGCTTCGAGCTGACCGAAAGAAGTATTAACTTTACCGTTTTGGAAATTTAATTCCTCAATATCGCGCCCCACAGAACTCTCCATTTTATCGATAGCGGCCATCAAGCCCTCATATCTTTTTTGGATTCTAACCAATGGATTATTATCGTCGGCGGTTTCTGGACCGAATCTTTTTTCCTTTAACACTTTAAAGGTAGCGTCTAATTTATCCCAAATCTTATTTCTATGGTCTCTGTTTAATTTAACCTCTCTTATTTTTTTCTGAATATCTTTTAGTTCATCAAAGAGAGGTTGTAAACGAATACCTTCGCGAACTTTATTTTCAATATCACCTAATTTAGCGACGATGTCTTCGTAAAGGGTTTTTGAAGTACGATCAAACTCCTCGTCTAATTTACCTCTTAGCTCCTTTAATTTACCGAACAACTCATTTGTTTCTTGTCTCAGATGTTCACTATGTTCTCTAAAAAGACTTTTATCACGTGCTTGTTCCTGTACACGATCCCAAAAGCTTTTCAGCTCATCCCACATATTTTTATCGAAATTCAAGGCACGCTCCACTTTATCTTTAAACTCATTTAATTCTGACTGATAAGAACGGAAGAGTCTGGAGGAAAGAATAGAAAAATTCCATTCTGCCTGAGCTCTGGTTACGAGATCCATTTTTTCAGCGGTAATACCTGCCGGCAAAATACTGCCTGTGACCGTTAATTCTACAAGTGTAGAAGTGAATCCCTCAGGAAAGTCAACCGTTTTGCCATCCCGCCAATCTTTTGTTAGCGTTTGGTTAAACTCTTCAGAGACCAAAGCTTCTGGAAAGGAAATGACATTAACTTTACCCTCTTCCGCTAATAATTCCAGAGCAAGAAGTAATTTCTCTGAATTTTCATTTTTACCCCAAAAAACAATTCTATTCTTCATGATGTGTACCAGTTTTCTGAATCTAAACTAAAGTGAGTATGAATAATGCTTAAAAATACAATAAGTTCATTAAAAACAACCATTCCATAAGGTAAAAGGTTAAACCAAACTGTTTTCGACAAGATACTCTGCGATTTGAATGGCATTGGTTGCTGCCCCTTTACGCAAATTATCGGCGGTAATCCACATATTCAAGGTATTCGGCGCTGAATCATCTCTTCTCAATCTACCAACAAAAACGCTGTCCTTACCCTTACTCCATAACGGCATGGGATATTGGAACGCTGCCGGATCGTCGGAAAGAAAAACACCAGGTGCGTCGGCTAGCCATTGCTTTACTTCGGCGAGATCAAAATCTTTTTCAAAGGAAACATTCACCGATTCAGAATGACCCCCTAAAACAGGTACACGCACGGCGGTGGCAGTTACTTTGATGGTATCATCTCTCATGATTTTTTTCGTTTCCAGCACCAGTTTCATCTCCTCCTTCGTGTATCCATTTTCCAAAAATACATCGCATTGAGGTATGCAATTTTCAAAAATAGGATAATGGTAAGCCATTTCTTCTGGTTTAGGAACAAATCCCTTTTTTTCTAATTGATATTGCTTTACCGCCTTCATACCTGTTCCCGTTATGGACTGATAAGTAGAAACGACAATTCTATTTATTTTAAGTTTTTTATGCAAGGGTGCCAATGCTACAACCATCTGAATAGTAGAACAATTTGGATTGGCAATAATCCGGTCATAGGGCGTAAGGCTATCCGCATTGATTTCAGGAACGATTAATTTATGGTCAGGATTCATTCTCCAGGCAGAAGAATTATCCACTACGATAGTACCCACCTCGGCAAATTTAGGCGCCCAAAGAAGAGAAGTATCTCCTCCTGCAGAAAAAATAGCTATATCTGGTTTCGCTGCAATAGCATCTTCCATAGATACAACGGGATATTCCACACCCCGAAAAGTAACCTGTGTTCCTACCGATCTGGCGGACGCTACAGGGATAAATGTCGTTACAGGGAAATTTCTTTCTTGTAGAACTTCTAAAACGACATTACCTACTAAACCAGTTACGCCAACGACTGCTAACTTCATGTGTTATTTTTTTATCATTTTAAAAAGGTAGGTTAGGGCAAATTGCTTTTTACGTAAAATGGGCTTGAAAGCTGTCCAAAAAGGAAAGACCTTGCGGCCATCTTAATTAGGGGACAAATATAAACGCATTCTTTTATATCATTAACAACTATAACATGAAAGTCCCAATTTTTTTATTTTTATTCAGTGTTCAGCTTTTAACCGCTCAATCTATTCCCTGGTCAGAAAAATTTGATAATCAATCTGTTCCATCTTATTTTGAAGGAAATATATCCAGATTTACTATTTTGAAAAATAGACTTTATTTGAATCATATTTCTCCCGCTCCACAAAATGAATCGCAAATCTTGAGATATGCCCCAATAAAATATGGGGAACCGCTGTTATGGGAACTCAATGTTTCTCTTGATTTTACGCCATCGCCGCAAAATAATCTGAAAATTTATCTGGCCTCCTCCCACCCAAATCTGAAAAATGCTGAAAATGCCTGGTTTTTGCAAGTTGGCGGAGAAACGGGGGACCAAGACAAATTAAGTTTATTTCGTCAGAAAAATAACCAGCGAACGCTCTTAGCGGAGAGTAAACCTGGCATTTTAGGCGATAAAGCGTTTAACATTTCTTTCCGTGTCCAGTTAGATGAAAAAGGATTATGGCAGGTGTTTACCAAAGCTGATAGCTCCCAAATTTGGGTACCCTCCTTTGATTATGCTGGTAAAGAGGAATTAAAAAGTTTCTATACGGGCTTACTACTCACTTATACCGCAAGTCGGGCTAAACAGTTTAATTTCGATGACTGGAAAATGGAAGGGCTATTGTTAGATTTGACAAAACCGGTGGTAGATAAATGGTCTATAAATTCCTTACAGCATTTGCAAATTTATTTTTCAAAGCCATTGGATAAAGCCACAAATAAACTGGTAGATTTCCAGTGTCGCGAAGTTGAAGGAGATAAAGAAACTATACAATCTGTAACATTAGATAGCGTCAATCCCTATTTATTACATATTTATTTTGACGACCTTAAGCCAAATATTACCTATGAATTTCAGGGAAAAGTAACAGATAGAAGCAAAAATGAAAATAATTTTTCTTTTTATTTCGACAGAAAAACGGGGGTTAAACCGATTCCCGGCGATGTGGTATTTACAGAAATATTGGCAGCACCATCGAGTGGAAAACAAGCTGAGTTTATAGAATTACATAATTCTACAAAGCAATTTATTCAGTTAGTCAGCGCAAAAATTATCATCAATAAAAGCACGATGGAATTACCCGACCTGATTTTGTCTCCCGGAGAATATTTGGTTTTTCATCACCTAAAAGATAGCTTATTCT
>BJGN01000209.1 GCA_014190515.1 Bacteroidota bacterium | reverse complement strand
GTGTTTGGAGTGGTGATACTAATAATGATGGTATTGTTTCCTTAAGTGATTTGTTACCTATAGGAAGGTATCTCGGGAATGTTCAGCTTTCTGATGGGCCTTTGAATACTGAATCATGGTATGGTAAGAAGGCATCTGAATGGGACAACGTATCCGCTTTAAAATATGTAAATACCAATGGTGATCGATTTATTACCGATGCTGATACTGTGGCAGTAAGAAAATATTTAGGTAATACGCATGGTATCATAGCAAAGGATATTCCCATACAAAACTTTACTGTAAAATTAAAGGGTAATGCGACGGTGAAACCGGGAGAAGCGGTGAATCTTGAGGTGTTTATCGGAGATAAAAGTAAACCAGCTATAGATTTATACGGTTTTACGCTTTCTTTACCTTTCAACAAACAGATTTTTGATTTATCCAAATCATCATTGACTTTTGATTCAAGGAGTTGGGTTGCGTATAATTCTCCTGTATTTTCGTTCACTAACAGTAATAGTGATAAAGGTGTTATGGAAGCTGCCTACACTAGAACGAGTGGTAAATCAGCGGATGGTTTCGGTAAAGTGGGGACTGCAAGAATTATTGTAATTGATATCGCGGGTATAAAGCCGCCCAATGGTTCCAATGAACTACAAGTTACTCTTGGAGGTCAAGCTACTGCAAGTGACGCGAATGGTAATGCGTATAGTCTTTACGTAGAACCATTTACCTTAACGATTGATTTTAGCGATAGTAAAGAAAAAGCTACGCCCACATTACCTGTAGAACCTGTTTTAAGTCCAAGGTATAATGAAGGTGGTGAAATTGGTATTTTTCCAAATCCTGCCACGGATTTTGTCAACATAAAAAGCTATAATAACGGTTTTATTAGAACCGTACAGTTAGTTAATATGTCTGGTCAGATATTGTTTGAATCAAATAATATAAATCAATCAGAAATAGAGATGTCTATTGCAAACAGAGTAACTGGCATGTATTATGTCAGAGTTCTTACTGAAAATGCGATATTCACCCGTAAAATACAAATCCTACAAAGGTAATCCCATAACACACATCTTTTTAAGTGAATCGCCTGTATCTATATGTTACAGGCGATTTTTGTTTATGATGTCCAGTAATTCGTCTCTGTAATTTTTTCCGACGGGAAGTAGCTTAGGGACATTCTTTTCAAAAACCTCCACCATATTTCCCAAAATGGCATTGATTCGGTCTATATTTACAATATAAGATCGGTGAATTCTTTTGAATTTCAATACAGGTAACTTTTCTTCCAGACTTTTCATTGTTTGTAAAGTAATCACTCTTTGGTTTTCCATGCGAATGATAACATAATCTTTCAGTCCTTCTATATAAATAATTTCATTGTGGTTTATCTTAATTAATTTTTTGTCAGCCTTTACAAAGAAGTAATCTTCAGGTTCTTTTTCGGAACTAACTTTTTCCAATGTTTGATTTCTATGTAGTTGATGTAGTTCAAACGCCTTATTTATAGCCTTTATGAAGCGTTCCATAGAAATGGGTTTCAATAAATAGTCTAATACATTCAGCTCAAATCCTTCAATAGCATGATTTGGATAAGCTGTGGTAATAATGACCAGGGGAGGATTTTTTAAAGTTTTTAAAAAATCCAGCCCGCTTATCATTGGCATTTGAATATCTAAGAAAATAAGGTCAATAGAGGTGTTCTTTAACCATTCATTTGCCTCAATGGCGTTAAGGCACTTAGCCACTAAGTTTAGTTCGGGAAACTGTGAAACATAAGTTTCCAATACATCTTGAGCTAAAGGTTCATCATCAATTATTAAGATATTTAGCATGTTTTATGTTTTAATCAGTTAATTTTAGTGAAAGGTTTACACAATATTCTTGTGGTAGGTTCAGAATATTCAATTCGAACCTTTTAGGATATATGAGTTGTAATCGCCTATTTACATTTTCCAGACCAATACCACCTACAAGGGGCAAATTCTCAGAATTATAAACAGTGGAAGACTTATTATTTGCAATGGAGAAGTTCAGCAGATGATTATGTACATTTAATGTAATATGAACATATCTTACAGTATCAGGGGAGGTATTCACGCTATGTTTAAAAGAATTTTCAAGAAATGGTATCAATAAAAGGGGAGCGATGAGTTCATTTTCTATACTTCCAGTAATGTAAAACTTAATATCAATTGAATTTCCTTGTCTTAATTTTTCTAAATCCAGATAATTTTGCAAATAAAGAATTTCTTTAGAGAGATTTACCTTTTTTTCATTACATTCGTACAACATATATCTCATCATATCTGATAACTTAATAACTATTTCAGGTGCAAGATCTGATTTTTTTAAGGTCAGAGAGTAAAGGCTATTTAAAGTGTTAAAAAAGAAGTGAGGATTAATTTGAGACTTTAAAAATTGTAGTTCTGATTGCATATTTTTATTCTCAAGTTGCTGCCTCAATGAAATTTGTGCAAACCAATCAACAACAATATTTCCAATGGTAGTAAAGCCAGAAATGACGATAAATACAAAGAAATATCCTGTTTGTTTTTCGAATAATTTATATTGGTAGGTAGGGAAATCATTTAATTTGATATGTAGGGCCATTGTTTTTATGGGTGTCAACAAAAAACAGGCTAAGAATAATAAGAATAAATAGGTAAATATTTTTTTCTGGTTTAAATAATTTGGTATTAAATAAAGAAGATTTAAATAAACGATGAAGATATAGAAACTAATATTGATGAGTTCGTTACTAAGATTAAAAATTAAGTCTTCCTTTGTTTCTTTGATTAAAAGAAGGACAGAAAACATTACTATCCAAAAAATGATGTGGATAATCCAATTAATTTTAGAAGATAGAAAAAGTTTATCCAAAATATTTAAATTTTAATAATGATAGAACGATTTACTCTAAAGTACAAAAAAATAAGATGAATTGGATTGGGTCATAGACGAAACTCCCATAATTTTATTCCTTTAGTTAAAAGGTTTCTTTGTATTTTTGTGGCGTAACAATAAAGTAAAAGAATGATAAAGAAGGCATTTGTTTTTCCTGGACAAGGAGCGCAGTTTGTAGGAATGGGTAAAGACATGTATGAATCGTCTGAGCTGGCAAAAGAATTATTTGAAAGAGCAAACCAAATTCTTGGTTTTAGAATCACCGATATTATGTTTGATGGTTTAGCAGAAGATCTAGTACAAACAAAAGTTACGCAACCTGCTCTATTTATACATTCCACCATTAAAATAGCATTATTGGGAGATCAATTTCACCCGGATGTTGTGGCTGGTCATTCTTTAGGTGAATTTTCTGCTTTAGTTGCCGCCAGGTGTATTACTTTCGAAGACGGTTTAAAGCTGGTTTACCAACGTGCTCTGGCCATGCAAAAATCTTGTGAAGACCATCCGGGTACGATGGCTGCAATCATTGGTTTATCAGATGCGGCGGTTGAAGAGGTTTGTAAAGGTGTAAAATCAGGTATAGTTGTGCCTGCAAATTATAATTGTCCTGGTCAATTGGTTATTTCTGGTTCTCTTGAAGCGGTCAACGAAGCTATGACCAAATGCAAGGAATTAGATGGAGGAAGAGCTATTCCATTAACTGTGGGTGGTGCTTTTCACTCTCCATTGATGTCTTCTGCGGCTGATTTATTAGCAGAAGCCATTTTGCACACATCCTTTAATTCTCCCATTTGTCCTGTTTATCAAAATGTTACCGGGTTACCCGAAACTAATGCTGATAATATTAAATTACATTTGAATAACCAGTTAACGGCGCCTGTAAGATGGACTCAAACGATGCAGAATATGATTGCTGACGGTGTTAATAGTTTTACCGAGGTTGGAGGAAATGGAAAAGTACTTCAGGGTTTAGTAAAGAAGGTCGATAGGCAAATGGAAACAACGGCTATTTAAAATGATTAAACAAGACCTTAATATTTCTACAGGCAAAGTCTTATTGGCCAGTCCTTTTATGGATGACCCTAATTTTATACGAGCGGCAGTGCTCATTTGCTCCCATAATGATCAGGGAACCATTGGATTTGTTTTTAATAAACCAATGATTTCATCTATTAATGATGCGTTGGAATCTTTTCCTCCTTTTGGAGTTAATATATTTAAAGGGGGGCCCGTTGAAATGAATACTCTTCATTTTTTACATAGGGCAGGATCCATTTTGAACGACAGCGTTCCTGTTTGCCCGGGCGTATTTTGGAGTGGAGACTTTAAGATGTTGAAATTCCTGGTTAAAAATGACCTTATTTTGCCTAACGATATTCGTTTTTTTGCTGGATACACAGGATGGGATAAAGGCCAGTTAGAAGAGGAGATTAATGAAAATGCATGGATTTCAACGGGCATGGACGCTAACTATTTGTTTAAATTCTCGTCACACTCGGTTTGGAAAAGTATGATAAAGGATAAAAGAAAGCATTATCCACCCCTTGCAGATATCCCTGAAAATTTTTCCTGGAACTGATGATTTTTAATTAAGTAATGCTATTATGCCTTCC
>BJGN01000208.1 GCA_014190515.1 Bacteroidota bacterium | reverse complement strand
CCTTAAAAACATAATAAACTGCTGGTATTAATCTGTTTTGACAGTTGATACCAGCGGTATGTTTTGGTTTAATAAATTGGACATCCATACCACAAAAATCTATTTAAAAGAAAAACATGGATATGGAGCAACACATCAGATCATGAAAAGATTCTTAGAATCAAGTGTTAGGAACTGATATATATTGAAAGGGATAATCGTAAATCCATCAGTAAATCTTTAATCAGTATTGCGGAAAGTAAAAGGGAAATTCAGATAAAAACGGATTAATGTTTTAACATTTTATAGGAAAAGGAATAGGAAATTATATCATAGAAAAGACAAACGAGAAACAAAATCAAGAGAAAGGAAATAGAGGATTAAAATTTTAAAGATAATTTTTTTGGTTAACAACTGTTAGTTGGAACAAATTCCTTAAAATTCCGAGAAATCAATAAATAATTTAATAATTTATTTTGAATTTGATGTAATAATCAGATTATTTGAGTTATTATTGAGGGTCAGTTTTTTAATTGCTAATCAATTTTTAACACATTATAATTTTTTAATATGAAAATTCTTCCATTTTTTCTATTTATCATTTTATCTATCAGTCTGAATGGACAGGTCATTAACAAACAGGAATCTGACAAAATTGAGGGAATTAAACGCAAGTCCTCTTTTAATGTAGAAGAGATTAAAGTCCGCTGGAAAAAGGCGGCTTTAGAAAATTGTCCTGGAGTTCCTTGTACTTCAACAGCCGCATGTACAGCAGCTACGCCTTCTGCAAGTCCAACCATAGTTTTAACCAGAGGGACTGAGTCTATAACACCTATTACTATAGCAACGACAGGAGCGACGGGAATTGGCACGCCAACGGGTTTACCGCCTGGTATTTCCGCTACATGGGCTGTGAATGTAATAACGATTAATGGTACATTGCCTTTATCAGCACCATCATGTGGTACATTTTTATATACTATTCCTTTGACAGGATGTAGTGGTGTGGTAAATGCAACAGGGACTATTATAGTTTCTTGCCCTGCTTAATTAAATTTAGTTCTTTTTGTTTTTTAGTGCTACTGAAGGTTCGTTTAAGCCAATTCTTTCAATTGTATTTCAAGAATCTTATAAAGTACGAAGTCGGAATACGCTGTTTGACTTTTCTGATATAGCCTCTGAGATTAACTATTTGTCTCTTTAATATTTTTCCCAGAAAAAACAATTAAGCATAAAAAGAGAAATTGTAGGTATAATTATAAATAAAGGAACAAAAAAGTGCCCAAATGAACTTTAAATGGTTTATTTGGGTATTTTTTTCCACCCAATTCAACCCACCAAATAAAATTTGTGGCAGGATTTTTTAGAGGGCATGAGATGAAATATTGGATTTCTTGGCTACGACTGGTCACACATCAAGACATACCTTGGCGTCTCACCTTTTTTATAATGACCAAATAACGGAGCGACACACCAAATCATGAAAAGATTCTTGGAATCAAATGTTAGGAACTGATATATTGAGGAAGGGGATTATCGTAAATCCGTCAGTAAATCTTTAATAAAAATTGAGTGTGGAAAATATTTCCATAAGTTTCAGATTTGGATTTCCACAGATAATGTAATTATCACAGAGCCACGTAGAGACGCGATGCTTCGCGTCTTCTCCCCGGCAGGTTTCCCTTTAAATAATCTATCCTATTAATCAAAAAAATCCCAGTTCAGACAGAAAATGCACTCTTAAGTTGTTAGCGTATTTTGTATGCTCATCCCTTTTTTAAATAAATTTTATGTTTAATCCCAGGTCCAAAAACCAAATTTTCAGAAGGTATGGTTTTTTTTATAATCAAAAAAAAATGACAACTTTTCCACTTTTCATTCAAATTTGGGCTCATTTTGGAACAAATTTCTTTGATTTCTCGGAAATCAAAGAAATTTAAGGATGATATATTTTAGGAATCAGTTGAATGATATGAGATTTGTGCATTAACAAATTTAAAAAATCGTAAAGTGATGGCTAGAATTTTATTTTTATTGATGTTTCCTTTTGTGTGTTTTTCACAGATAACTCCCAGTGAAGATATTCCAGTTAATAACCTATTGAAAGAAAAGGAAAATTTGGATACCAAGCGAAAAGCTTCTTATAATCTGGAAGAGATTAAGGTACGCTGGAAGAAGGCAGCTTTGGAGAATTGTCCGGGTGTGCCGTGTCCCACATTTTCAGCACCTGGTCCATGTAGTTCCATTACAGCCACGCCGACGGGACCATCCTCTGTACGGGTTTCATTTGGTCCTCCTACGAATGACGGAGGGAGTGCAATAACTGGTTATATTGCGACGGCAACATCAACACCTTCAGCACCTGCAAAACGAAAATCATCTTCTGTGATTACTGTTAATGGGACATCTTCGCCAATACTAATCACGGGATTGACATTTGGGGTAAATTATATTTTTTCTGTAATTGCAACGAATGCTGTAGGTGGTTCGCCCCCTGTTACTACCACCACGACAGTTACGCCATGTATACTAAATACAGTAGCCACTGCATCGTCAAGCCCAACGCTTTCAGTGAACACAGCCTTGACTTCATCAATCACGATTGCAACCACGGGGGCTACAGGTATTGGGACAGCAACAAACTTACCTGCTGGTGTAACTGCCGTCTGGTCGTCCAATGTGATAACGATAAGCGGAACACCCACTGCGTCAGGTACCTTTAACTATGTGATTCCCTTAACGGGCGGTTGCGGCAGTGTAAATGCGACAGGAACAATTACGGTAACATCTTGTACCCTCAATACAGCAGCCACTGCATCGTCAAGCCCAACGCTTTCAGTGAACACAGCCTTGACTTCATCAATCACGATTGCAACCACGGGGGCTACAGGTATTGGGACAGCAACAAACTTACCTGTTGGGGTAACGGCCGTCTGGTTGTCCAATGTGATAACGATAAGCGGAACACCCACTTCGTCAGGTACCTTTAACTATGTGATTCCCTTAACGGGCGGTTGCGGCAGTGTAAATGCGACAGGAACAATTACGGTAACATCTTGTACCCTCAATACAGCAGCCACTGCATCGTCAAGCCCAACGCTTTCAGTGAACACAGCCTTGACTTCATCAATCACGATTGCAACCACGGGGGCTACAGGTATTGGGACAGCAACAAACTTACCTGCTGGGGTAACGGCCGTCTGGTTGTCCAATGTGATAACGATAAGCGGAACACCCACTGCGTCAGGTACCTTTAACTATGTGATTCCCTTAACGGGCGGTTGCGGCAGTGTAAATGCGACAGGAACAATTACGGTAACATCTGCACCATTTACCTGTGGTACATCTACAATTACATCTACAATTTTAGATATTGATGGAAACCCATATAATACCGTTTTGATAGGCTCACAGTGCTGGACAAGGGAGAATTTAAAGGTTTCTAAATATAATGATGGCACTGCCATTCCATTTAATAATACGTATACTTCTGGAACGATATCAACAGATTGGCAAGGATTAATGACTGGTGCATATACCATTTATGACAATCAAGCAAGTTCAGGAGCAAATGCAACTAACTACGGATTTCTTTATAATTGGTATGCGGTAGCAGATTCAAGGAAATTGTGCCCCGATGGTTGGAATGTACCTACGGCTTCGGATTGGAATAAATTAGTAATATATTTGCATTCGTTAGCTGATACAACTTCTGCTACTATAGTACAAAGTACCATAGCAGGTACTAAGTTGAAAAAAAATTCCGCCTTATGGTCTATAAATACAGGAACTGACGAAAGTGGCTTTTCCGCTCTACCAGGGGGTAATCGTCAATCTCCTGGAAGTTTCTACGGTATTAGAGAAAACGCTTATTTTTGGAGTGCTACTGAGAAAGACCTGAGCAGTGCTAATTACCGTTTCCTGTTCTTCCTTACTGGAAACATGAGCAGTAACAGCATCAATAAGGCTTTTGGTGCTTCCGTTCGGTGCCTCAAGTATTGACTATTTGACTATTTTATAGCAACTACTTTTAAAATTGTTAACAATTAAGTAACGGAATTATTCTATATCAAGAATAATTGATATAATCAGAATAATAAAGACATTGATAAAAACGCCCAAGTGAACAGGATAAATGATTCACTTGGGTGTTTTTGATTTACAAGAATACAAAAGGTTTACGAAAAAATTATCGTAAAAACGAAACATGAATTATCTTTCCCGCCCAGGTCAAACCATTTTTACCCACCCAAATAAAATTTGTGGCAGGATTGTGGCAGGATTGTATAAAATGAAAGACGTTATATAAAAAATACAATTTTAACCTATTGATAATTAATTTCCATTCCACCTTCTACATAAAAATCAAATAACGGAGGATAACAACCTAATTATACTCGGACATATCGATATTCATACCACAAAAATCTATTTATAAGAAAAACATGGATATAGAGCAACCCATCAGATCATGAAAAGATTTTTGGTGTCAAATGTTAGGAACTGTTATATTAAAAAGGTTAAAATTTTTTGATTTTTGGTAAATACTGAATATTTTTGATAATTGAGTTTACTTTAATTTGTATTGAAGAAAGTAAGTAGGAAATTTAGACATTAAA
>BJGN01000207.1 GCA_014190515.1 Bacteroidota bacterium | reverse complement strand
CGTTTTATTAAGAATTTCAGGTACTAAATACATTTCCTGGGCTTTAATGCTGACTGGCTTTGTTTTGGGCATTCCATTATATTATAACGTTGGATTTGTATTATTGATGCCCCTGGTTTTTACCATTATGTATCGGGTAAATATGCCTGCCGTTTATTTGGGAATTCCCATGTGTGCCGCCCTATCAACCAATCATGGTCTCCTACCTCCTCATCCCTCTCCTGCCGCTTTAGTCGTTCAATTTCAAGCAGATATGGGAATGACGCTCTTGTATGGATTCTTTATTGCCATTCCAACGGTCATTGTAGCGGGTCCAATTCTTGCCGAATTCTTAAAGAAAATACCTTCTAATCCTATTCAGACCTTTAAACCCAGGGAACTACCTGAAAATGAGCTGCCTGGATTTGGAAATAGTTTATTTACCTGCCTTTTGCCGGTCATATTGTTAGCAGCTTCCTCTCTTTTAGGTCTGATTTCAAATATGTCGGAAGGACTAAAAAAAGGATTAGTTTTTGTTTCCGACCCGGGTATGCTCCTCCTCATTTCCCTGCTCTATGGCACTTTTTCCCTTGGCGTTTTTAGAAAAATGAAAATGGGGGATATCATGGCTGTTTATGGTGATTCTGTTAAAGATATATTATTTATTTTACTTATAGTTGGTGGTGCCGGTGCATTGAAACAGGTATTAGTTGAAAGTGGTGTGAGCCAATCCCTGGCTGAAATAGTACAGCCTATGAATTTACCTCCTTTGATCCTAGGTTGGTTCGTAGCCGGAGTTATCAGAATAGCTATGGGTTCGGCTACTGTTGCCGGATTGACAACAGCTGGAATTATGGCGCCCATGATTCCCGTATTAGGTGCTGATCCCAATTTAATGGTGCTTGCTGTTGGTTCCGGTAGCCTTTTATTTTCTCATGTCAATGATTCAGGATTTTGGCTATTTAAAGAATATTTTAATCTGTCTATCAAGGATACCATTAAATCGTGGAGCCTGATGGAAACCGTTGTCTCTGTTATGGGTTTGATTGGCACCTTAATTGTAAGTGCTATTATTTCATAACTAATTTATAATAAATGCATTACTTATGAAATTTTTTTATACCCTAATCTTTCTATTTTCCCTCGTTTCAATTTTTGCTCAGACTTCATTTCCCGAAAAATGCCTTGGCATTTGGACAGGTACTATGCAAATTTATAGCAGAGGTTCGTTAGTTGATAGTGTTCCTATCAAATTAAATATAACCAGAACAAATACACCAGATACCTTTATCTGGAAAACGGAATACCTTTCCACGAAAAATCCAATGGTGAAAGATTATAAACTCGTCATTTCAGATGCTGGTAAAGGAGTATTTAAAATAGACGAGGGAGATGGTATTTTTCTCATCGATTATTTATTTGAAAACAAGTTATACAGTGTATTTGAAACACAGGGTATTCTTTTAACCTCTACCTATGAATGGTTGGGAAATCAGATCATTTTTGAGGTTACCTCGGGAAAGGAACTGCAAACGACAAATGGTGTAAAATCGTATAGTGTATTAAATCTCCAAAGAGCGGTGTTAAGAAAAATGAAAGAATAAAATGATAAGTTCCACCATAAACAAAAAGCTATGAAGTGCTATTTACCTTTATATGCACTTACAAGAACTACATAAAACAGCCTCATATTTTCCCAGCACCTCCTTGATGCCCTGTTTGTTTTTGGGGCACGGAAGCCCAATGAATGCTATTGAGGAAAATGAATTTGTTATTGGATTTCGAAAAATAGCCTTGGAATTACCCAAACCAAAGGCCATTTTATGTATTTCTGCACATTGGGAAACAAAAGGTACCAGAGTAACTAATATGTTGTACCCCAAGACAATTCATGACTTTGGAGGCTTTCCAAAAGCTTTGTTTGATGTACAATATCCAGCTAAAGGAAGTCCCGAACTAGCCTTTGAAATAAAAAAAAATACAACAAAAACAGAGGTTCAATTCGATGAAAACTGGGGACTTGATCATGGTGCCTGGAGTGTCTTAAAACACCTTTTTCCACTTGCTGATGTGCCGATTATTCAAATGAGCCTCGATGTAAATCTCTCCCCTCAAGGTCATTATGATGTGGCGAAACAGCTCGCAGAGTTAAGAAGAAAAGGCATATTGATCATCGGAAGCGGCAATATGATTCATAATTTAGGTTTGGTACATTGGCAGAAATTAAATGACATTGGATTCGCTTACGATTGGGCCATAGAGGCTCGTGAAAAAATGAACCATTTTATCTTAAACGATGATCACGATTCACTTATTCACTATAAAAATAATGGTCATTCATTTCAATTATCTATCCCAACCCCAGAACATTATATTCCATTATTATATGTTTTGGCATTAAAGGAAAAAACCGAAGATTTAAATCTTTTTAATGACAAGGCATTAGCGGGTTCGTTAACTATGACTTCAATAAAAATAGGGTAAATCCAAGGCTACCCGTACAATCAATCTACTTTACTTTTTCTTGGTGACAATCTGTATAACGCCATTGTAGCCCCTCATTCCATATATCTGTTGACCTTCGGCCCCTTTTATCACATTCACATATTTAATATCATTTACGTCCACAGCACTTACTGCCTCATTATAATTATTTCCAATAGCCTGATTGTTAACAACATACAAAGGGCTATTATCTCCCGAAATGGAATTTGCACCTCTGACCATAATGTTTACCTCCGTTCCCCGTTGATCTATCTGTAAGCCTGGAATTCTCCTTAAATAATCGACGAGTTGGAGTGAATTATTATTACCTACATTTAATTCATTAGAAGGGTCAGCACTGCGCCCTAACTGAAGAACCGTTTCCTTGTCTTTTTTAAGTACCGTATTGGATTGACTAACACAAGAAAATTGTATAACGAGAAATCCCGCCAACAATAAAAGAAAACCATTTTTCATGCTGCACAATTTACATGATAAAAATCTAAAAGTACAATAAATAAATTAACTCAGGCCAGAATAATATATACATTGAGGTTTATTGTCCAAGAATAAATTTAATAATAAAAAAACAAATACTTGGACATAACAAGCAACCTACCCCGGTGGCAAAAGTGGAGGTCATGGCACCATAAGGAACAAGTTTTGGATCAGTAGCAGCTAATCCGGCAGTAACCCCACTCGTCGTTCCCATTAATCCTCCATACGCCATGGCTGCCTGAGGATTGTTCAGACCAATAAACTTTGCCAGAGGTGCTGTAAAAATGGTGACAAAGACCGATTTGAAAACGCCGGCAGCAATAGATATCGCTATCACCGATGAATCAGCACCTATAGCTGCACCAGTAACTGGACCCACAATAAAAGTACATGCACCGGCGCCTATGGTAGTCAAGCTGATAGCATCCCGATAACCAAATGCAAAAGCAATGACAACAGCGGGGAAAAAGGAAATAAACACACCCATCAATAGGGAAATGGCACCTATCCATCCTGTTTTTTTCATTTCATCGAGACTTGACCCCATAGCCGTAGCCACAACGGCAAAATCACGCAACATTCCACTTCCAAGAAGGGCAAATCCTGCTAACCCTGAAACATCTGAAATTCCTTTATTTCCCCCTGTCCATTTGCCACCAAAAAAAGCCAGAATTAATCCGGCAATAATAGCAATGGCAGCTCCAGGCACCCTACCTTTAAGTATCTTGACACTTATTACGGAACTTATCCAGGTGACCACTGCCACAACAAGAAAAGCAACAATAAGGGCATTTACCGACAGTAACTTTGGTAGAATTTCCATGATAAAATCTATTTTGAAAGTAATTTGATGATAACTGGAATGCACAAGAAAAGTAATAATGTTGGCAATACACCCACCAATAGCGCCATAAAACCCTGAGAAAAAGCGGCAAAAACGTTTTGTGTAGCCGACATGGCAATAATAATGGGGATATACATGGTACTCCAAAATAAGATGCCCTGCTCTGTCGGCACAGGTAATAATCCTCTTTTTTGCAGCCCATCGGTACAAATCATTAGTAAAATCATGGAAAATCCTACGCCCCCTACATTGGCCTCAATTCCCAGGAATCTTCCTAAAGATTCCCCGATAAATTGTCCCACAAGAAAACAGAAGGCTAATAAACCTACGCCGTAAATGACCATGCTTGAGTATTAAAGAAGAAAAAAATGGCTTAAATATTTTCAAATAAAGGAATCAAATCCTTTTTTGTCACCTTGCCCATCGCATTTCTTGGAAGATTATCCACCCATTTTATACGCCTTGGAATTTTGTATTTAGGTAATCTTTCCAATAACCATTGTAGAAAAATATCGGGGTTAATCGTTGTATTATTCTTACGTATTATAGCAGCACAAACCAACTCACCCCATTCTTCATCAGGAATACCCACCACGCTGCAATCGTCTACACCTTCATATTGCCTGAGAACTTCCTCTATTTCAATGGCAGAAATTTTATATCCACCCGATTTAAGGATATCAATAGAGGTTCTTCCCAGTATTTTATAATAACCATCAATTAAAATGGCCGTGTCGCCTGTTTTGAACCAGCCGTCTTCAGTAAAACTCTCTTCGGTGGCTTCCTTCCTTCTCCAATATTCTTGAAAAACAGCAGGACCTTTGACTTGAATTTCACCCGGTTCACCCTTAGCTTCTTTACCATCTTC
>BJGN01000206.1 GCA_014190515.1 Bacteroidota bacterium | reverse complement strand
CCTTTTATTCTCTTTTTCCATGTAAGCTCCCCTAACCAATTTAGCACCGAGGACAAACTTTTTTTCTTTTGAAAGATGGAAACTTTCCTTTAGAAAAGAGAGACGATCTTTCCTGTACATTTGGAAAGTATTAAAAATAATTGCCTTTTTTCCGTTATATTTTTCCATCATGGCATTGGCCAGGTCATCGATAGGTTGTTGAATCCAGGATTCTTCAGCATCGATTAAAACGGATACATTTTTCTCTGCAGCCAAAGCACATAAGCTATCCACACGATTTTTGAATCTGTTGAAGGCTAATTTTGTTTCCTCCGGCAATATTTTCCCCAATGCGATATCTTCTAAAATTTCTTGTTTAACAAGGCCTGTTAACTTGGTACTAACGAAGGGATTGAATCCTGAGCGTTGAGCAAAATCAATGGCTCTTTTAGCTTCCTGCAAGGTAAAATCGAATTCCTCCTCCGAACTTTTACCTTCTGCGCCATAATCGAGGACAGAAAAGATTTGCTGTTTGCCTAATCTTTCAATGACGGGTAAACTTTCTATGAGAGAAGTTCCCCCACAAAATTGTTTAAAAATAGTCTTTTTAATGATGTCTCCTACAAAAGGGAAAGACCAATGCAGTGCAAACATACCTATTTTAGATCCTACATTCACGAGGAAAGGTACGTTCATACCTTTGAAGAGCCAATAACTCTGCTTCAACTCGGTATTATTCTTATCGCGGAAAGCGATAGAAATGTCCTTAAAGTCGGGAATAAAAACCTTATTATCCATATTAAAGATCTGAAGTCCAAATGTCCCATGATTTAATAGCTTGAAGCACAAGCATTTCGTATCCGTTACAAGTTTTTGCTCCTCTGGCCTTACCTTGCTTTAGGAACAGCGTTTCCTCTGGATTATAAATAAGGTCGTATAAAAAGTGCCTTGGAGTTAAAAGGGAATATGGGATATTGGGAGATTCATCGACATGGGGCGACATTCCGAGCGGTGTAGTTTGAATAATCAACCTGTTCAAATTCATGATATCAGGTGTCAAATCATCATAAGTAATGCCATCTGGAGTAGGGGTTCTGGAAACAAGCGTTGGAAGAATACCCATTTTGGGCAACTGATAGAGAACGGCTTTGGCCGCACCTCCATTTCCCAAAACCAATGCATTATTTATCATAGATGCATCTTTGTGCTGAAGGAATTTGTTCAAAGATTCTCCAAATCCAAATACATCAGAATTATAACCAACCAGGCCCATTTGCGTGCGTTTTATTACATTTACCGCACCCACCGCAGCAGCCTCCTCATTCAAATCATCCAAATAAGGTATGACAGCCTTTTTATAAGGAATAGTTACGTTAACCCCAAGGAGATTGGGATACATGTTAAACAATTCAGGAAGTAGAGAAATATCAGGAATAGGAAATACGTCGTAGTAGAAGTCCTGTATATTTTCTTTGTCAAATTTATCTGCAAAAAACTGTTTTGAAAAAGAATGAGATAAAGGAAATCCAATTAAGCCCAAGCCCTTTTTACCCACAGGTTCTTTTTGAAAAGGCAACCATGATACGTTTGTAGTCATCAAGTTAAATTATTTTTGAACACGTTTCAATTCTAATCTATCGAAAATGAACATGAGGGAAGCCCCCAAAACCATTAAAAATAACGCTAATAATAAATGAGGATTTTCAATACCAGGATGAAAAGGGGAAACACTTTTTTCTATCATAGGAATTTCTTCACCCTGAGAATTTACTCTCCATGATAATATAATTTTCCAAGGCCATACTTTGTTCAATGAGCCAAGCATAAATCCTGTTAATAGAGCTAAGGTCTGATTCGGATAAATTTTAAATAACCAGGAAAGAAACCTTGAAAAAGTAGCTAAACCCAATAAACAACCGGTGGCAAAAACGCCCACTACCAGCAGATAACCCGTATTGAAATCAATCAAAAGATTTTTGACTGATCCGACTACGAAGGCATACATGCCAAGTAAAAGTAAAATAAACGAACCCGAAATTCCGGGTAATAACAAAGCTGAAATAGCAATAGTACCTGAAATGAAAACGAACCAAAGCGCTTCATTACCATTTGTCGGAGAAACAACGGTATATAAATAAGCAATCACCGTTCCAAAAATAAAAAGACCAATGGTTGTGAAATTCCAGGTTGGTATTTGTTTAGCAATAAACCAGGTGGAAGCAATGATGAGACCAAAAAAGAAAGCCCAAAGAGGAATTGGAAAATTTTCCATCAGGTGAGTGATGACAAATACGCCAAGAACAAGACCTCCTGCCATACCTAAAAGGAGATAAAGCATAAACTCGCCGTCTATTTTCAACCAAAGCCCCTTCCAGCCGCCCTTTTTAAATGCGATGATAGGTTCAAAACTCAAAATAGCTTTAATGGCATCTAATAATTGGGTGTAAATACCCGAAATAAATGCGATGGTACCGCCTGAAACACCAGGAATAACCTCTGCTATTCCCATAGCGAATCCCCTGAGCATAAGCCCTATTTTAGATATTTTTGAATTCATGCCGCAAAGTTAACAAATTGAATAATAAAAAAAAGGAGGCAGAACGAAAATCGTAATTCTGCCTCCTTATTAAACACAAGGGAGAAATTATTATTTCACAATATAAGTAAAATTTAAACCAAAAGTAAACACATTATTAAAGATTTACGTTTATCTATGTAGAATAATAATTGTTTAGGATACATAAAAACCAGAATTAATTAACTTAACCACATTTAATTTTTAATAACTATTAAATTATTTTTAATTAATAAAAAAAAATTCAATTAACTGACAATCATTTACTTAATATATAATTTCAAGGAATCAACCTATATTACACGATATTTGCTACCTTTGTGACCCGTAACAAAACCTTACAAAATAATGGCCAAATATATTTTCGTTACGGGGGGCGTAACTTCCTCATTGGGTAAAGGCATCATAGCGGCATCATTGGCCAAACTATTGCAAGCGAGAGGGTTCAAGGTAACCATTCAAAAATTCGACCCTTATATTAATGTAGATCCAGGGACACTCAACCCTTATGAGCATGGCGAATGCTATGTAACAGATGATGGGGCTGAAACAGACCTGGATTTAGGACATTACGAACGGTTTTTAAATCAGCCCACCTCGCAGGCAAATAATGTCACTACCGGGAGAATCTATCAAACGGTAATAAATAGAGAAAGAGCAGGTGATTATCTGGGAAAGACGGTGCAGGTCATTCCACACATCACCGATGAGATAAAGCGGAGAGCCATGTTGCTGGCTTCAAATTCGAACTATGATATTATCATCACGGAACTGGGAGGTACGGTTGGAGATATTGAATCTCTGCCCTATTTAGAATCTCTTCGACAATTACGCTGGGAGTTAGGTTCCGATAATTGCTTGGTCATCCATCTTACATTAATTCCCTATTTAAGTGCGGCGGGAGAACTTAAAACAAAACCAACGCAGCACTCTGTAAAGGAGTTATTAAATACCGGGATACAGCCAGATATATTAGTTTGCCGGACGGAACATCACATCAATATGGATATCCGCAGAAAACTCGCTCTTTTTTGTAATGTAGATGTTGCCTCTGTCATTGAGGCGATTGACGCGTCCACTATTTATGACGTGCCGTTATTAATGTTATCTGAAAAACTGGACAGTACGGTATTATCAAAATTGAGGCTTCCAGACAGAAAAGAGCCTAATTTAAAGACATGGAAATCGTTTTTAAACAAACTTAAACATCCATCTAACGAAGTAACTATTGGGCTTGTTGGTAAATATAACGAATTACAAGATGCCTATAAATCGATTTACGAGTCGTTCATTCATGCGGGTGCGATGAATGAATGTAAAGTAAAAGTTATTCCTATTCATGCCGAAGAACTGGATGGTTCATATATTGCATTGGAAGCTATTCTTGGTAAATTAGATGGTGTCTTAGTAGCTCCGGGATTTGGAGAAAGAGGCATCGCCGGGAAAATAAAAGCGATTGAATTTGTAAGAAAAAATAAAATTCCATTCTTTGGTATTTGCCTTGGGATGCAATGTGCTGTAGTAGAATTTGCCTTAAATGTCGCCAGTATTGAGCATGCAAGTTCCACTGAAGTCAATCCGGAAACGCCGGAACCTGTCATTGATATGATGGAAGAACAGAAAAAAATCACCGAAAAGGGAGGAACTATGCGATTGGGCGCTTATGCCTGCGAATTGAAGAAGAAAACGAAAGCTGCCTTAGCTTATGGAGGTTTAAAAATATCGGAAAGACATCGACACCGCTATGAATTTAACAATGCCTATTTAGATAAATTAACATCAGCAGGCTTGATTGTTTCAGGGGTAAATCCACAATCTGGTCTGGTGGAAATTATTGAACTGGCGGATCATCCCTGGTTTGTTGGCGTACAATTTCACCCTGAGTTAAAAAGTACCGTTGAGAATCCTCATCCTCTTTTTGTTCATTTTGTGAAAGCGGCATTAACACATAAGAAATCAAAAGTATAACCATAACATAAATCGAGTAGGAAGGTAGGGATTATTTCCCTACCTGTCCTCTCACACCACCGTACGTACCGTTCGGTATACGGCGGTTCTTTAAGTTTTGATTCTAACCTTTTGGTATTGGTCGGAGAAAAATGTGAATCCTGCTTGACGTAGTCT
>BJGN01000205.1 GCA_014190515.1 Bacteroidota bacterium | reverse complement strand
TTTATCAAGAAAAAGCAATATATCATAAGGATTATAAACCGATGCCAGACCCGTCCAGCTATAACCATTATACCACCGTCTCACCTCTTCTGGGTCGCTACCAGCGAGGTATTCACTAAAATGTTGTTGAAGGTCATTGTCTGTATATCCACAAATGGAAGAGTATCTTTTATCAATCGTAATATCAGACAACTGATTCACCCCACTAAACAGGCTCACTTTTGAGAATTTGGTTACCCCTGTAATGAAAACAAACTGCAGATTGGCGTCCTGACTTTTTAAAACGGAATAAAGATTTTTCAATCCATCGCGCAATTCTTTGGCTATCGACAGTTCACTAATATTGTCTAATATAGGTTTATCGTATTCATCCACTAAGACCACAACCCTTTCCCCATATTTATCCCTTGCACCTTTTATTAATGCTGCAAATCTGCCACTAATACTTTTAATTACAGTGGTAACTCCAAGATTTACTTCATTAAAAAAAGAATTTCATTAATTTTTTCATCTAAATCTTTCCATCTTTTCAGCATACCCTCTGCAAAATCAAATTTGATGACCGGATATTTCTTTGACCAATCCCATTTATCGTGAATATATAAACCCTCAAACAATTTTTCATTCCCCTAGAAAATCTCTTTAAGCGTATTCACAAACAAACTCTTCCCAAAACGGCGCGGACGAGATAGGAAAAAAGCACCAGATTGACTTGTTAGATTGTAAGCATATTCTGTCTTATCGACATAGATACAATTCGTTTCCAATAAAAGGCTCTATGTACTTATCCCTATAGGAAGATTTTTCAAGATATTGATTTTAATTCACTGTTGTCCGGTAAACATTTTAAATAACCGGGGGGATAATTATTTAATTGCCCCGGTAATGTCTACTTTTGAGTTACCACACAAAAAAGAAAGACATGGGTAAAAATATGAATTTTAGCGGAAAGCCGGTTGAAAGATGCTGATATGAAACGTCTATATATAATGGATTTCACGACAATTAGCTTATTTAAGGATATTTTGCGTGGAGTTGGTCGTAACCCTCTAGAGGGTAAAAAAAAGGTGGAATTAAAGCCCATACCATCATCAAGGCCAGTGAAAATATACCCTGCCTTATCCGTTATAGTGAGGCTGTGCGTCATCATGACCATACGTTTATAAAAGAAGCCCAGATTATGAGCAATATGAGGTTTTCTCCAAAGAAAGTATCTGGTATGTAACCAGATTGAAAGAAAATGCTTTATACAAGGCAAGTGAAGAGTATGATATACCAGATGAAGCAGACAGTGGCGTGCTAAAAGATGAAGAAATTGTCCTTTGTTATGGTGAAAACAAAAAGAAAGAACACAGAGCACGTCGTATTGCTTATTGGGACAGCGCCAATGAGCGATTATTTGAATTTGTTACGAATAATTTTGATCTATCGGCAGAGAAAATAGCCATAATATACAAGAAACGCTGGCAGATAGAACTTTTATTTAAACAACTAAAGCAGAATTTTCCGTTAAAATACTTTTTGGGTGACAATGAAAATGCCATTGAAATTCAAATATGGGCAGCTATGTTGGCAAACCTATTAATAACCTTGGCCAAAAGCAAATTAAAACGTTATTGGGCATTTTCAAACCTTGTATCGGTAATACGCCAACAATTAATGAATTATATCGATATGTACGGCTTTTTGGAAGACCCTGAAGAAAGTTGGCGCGCTATTATCAAGGAAAATAAGGATAAATATTCGCTATTCCCAGAAATGAGGGGGGCTTACTTTTGAAAAACCAAAAAACAGGTATTCATTATCAGAATGTTATATTAAGTTTTCAACCATTTTACGGATTTACCGGACAACAATGATTGAAATACTAACAAAGTAAGTGCAAAATATAGGAACATTCTTTCAGCTCCCCTTCTGAATTACAAAAATTCTATTAAATAATCATCCGTTTATCAAGATTTTGGTTGGCCTTGATCACTCACAAACGGCTGATTATAATATCGTTGTCCTGTAGTTTGAAATAATGCATTAGCTACGGCTCCAAAAACCGGAGGGAATGGCGGTTCACCAAGACCTGTAGGATCGATATCATTTTGAACAAAATGAACCTCTATTTTTTGAGGTGCCTCATTGGCTCTAATCATCCGATAATTATGGAAATTATTTTGCTCTGCTACTCCATTCTTATGGGTCAAAGCGCCATAAAACGATTGTCCGATACCATCCACCACGGCGCCTTGCACCATGTTTGTTGCAGCATCCGGATTTACGACTACACCACAATCAACCGCTGAAATTACCTTTTCAACATAGGGCTGCCCATCCCTTAGAACCATATCTACCACATGACCGGCATAGGAAGCGTGACAAAAATAGGCAGCTACCCCTCGTTTCTTACCCGCATTCTCTGATTTCCCCCATCCTGATTTTTCCTTCAATAATTCCAAAACACCCATATATCTACCTGGATCATAATCATTATTGGAGCCCACTGGTCTTTCTTTTGCCTTTTTAAGTAAATCAAGACGAAGTTGAATGGGATCTTTACCCATGGCTTCCGCTACCTCATCGAGAAAAGATTGTTCGGCAGCAGCATTAAAGTTAGACCTTGGAGCCCTAAAGGCACCAATGGTAATATTGGAAGGTATTTCCCATCCATCAGCTAAATAATTATCGACGGCACCTGCAGGAAAACGGTTGGCATGAATTGGGTTTTCAGGTATGCCACCTCCTGTAACATGGAAACCTATGAGATTCTTGTTTTCATCAAGCGCAGCCCTATAGGTTGCTGTGTACATCGGGCGATAGATACCATAAGTCATATCATCCTCCCGGCTGTAAATTAATTTTATGGGTGTTTTGGCTCTTTGGGAAATTAGCCCTGCTTCCACCATATAATGATGATAGGCACGCCGACCAAAACCTCCACCCATTCGTGTCATAAGAATCTCTATTTTATCTGTCGGTAGTCCGAACCTGGCTGCAAGCGTTGCTTCTGCAAAGTTTGGTGCCTGGAGCGGACCAACGAATAAAGCCTTATCTGTCTCAACGTGAGCAAAGAAATTGATGGGTTCCATACAATTATGCGCCAAAAACGGAGCATTATAGGTACGTTCTATGACCACTGCTGCATTTTTGAAAGCAGTTTCAGGGTCTCCATCTTTCCTCAATACTTTGGGCGATTTTTTTGCCCATTCTTTCATTTTTTCAAAATGTAGATCTGTACTTTCCAAGCCAGACGGGGTAATTTCTTCGACCTTATTTCCCCGAACCATCATAAATTCCTTACGCTCCGGCGCTACTTCCCAATCTACTTTCAAAACTTTTCTGGCATTCATCACTTCCCAGGTAGATTTACCTACAATGGCAACTAATTCATTGAAGGTACGCGTTTCAAATGCTCCCCTGTCAGAACCTTCTTCAAAGATTTTTATACTAAAAACATCCTTTATACCGGGCATTTTGAGAGCTGCTGACGCATCAAAAGACTTCAATTTCATACCAAAAGCAGGAGGATGCTGAACCATAGCAATTTGCATTCCTTCCATACTATAATCCATTCCGAAAAGAGGTTTACCGGTAACTATCTTTACCCCTTCAGTATTTTTCTTTGAATTTCTTACAATCGAAAAATCCTTTGGTGATTTCAGTTTAACCTCTTTGGGAACGGCAATGGTAGCTGCCTTAGCCGCCATTTCACCATATTTTGCTACTTTTCCACTTGAATGAGAAAGAATACCTGCTTTAGTTGTAATTTCAGCTGCAGGTACATTCCAGGTTTGAGCAGCTGCTTCAATTAACATTTTTCGGGCAGAAGCCCCTGCATTTCTGAGCGGTTTCCAATAGGCACGCATCGAATTACTACCTCCAGTAAACTGATTACCAAATTTTACATTATCATGAGAAGCCATTTCAACCTTCACATCTTTCCAGTCAACATCTAATTCTTCTGCGGCAATCATAGGGAGTGAAGTCATAACATTTTGCCCGAATTCAGGATTTGGGCACATTATTTTCACTATATTATCAGTCGTAATTTGAATATAACCATTGAGTTGATTCCACTCACCTGTCAAATTGGAACTTAACCCTTTTTCAACCGCTTTGGCTTCTGAAAACCAACTAAAACTGAGCATCAAACCACCACCAGCCATTACAGAAGACTGGATGAAGGAACGCCTGGTATATGTTTTCTTATTTTCCATCATTCGAAAGTTGATTAGATTATTTTTTAGCAGCAGTTTTAATAGCCTCTTTGATTCTTAAATAGGTTCCGCAACGGCAGATATTTCCGCTGATGGTTGCCTCAATATCTTCATCACTGGGATTAGGATTATTTTTCAGTAAAGCCACTGCCGTCATAATTTGACCTGACTGACAATAACCACATTGGGCTACATCGTGTTCGAGCCAGGCTTCCTGAACCGGATGGGTTGCATTCTCTGAAAGTCCTTCGATGGTTGTAATTTCCTGCCTGCCTATGGAGGAAACCGGCAATTGGCACGAGCGAACTGCCATTCCATTTAGGTGAATAGTGCAAGCGCCACACTGGGCGATACCACATCCGTATTTAGTACCTTGAAGGTTTAAATGGTCACGTAGTACCCACAATATTGGTGTTAAAGGATCAACATCAACTTGTTGGGTTTTACCATTTATTTTTAGAGAATATTTTGCCATAA
>BJGN01000204.1 GCA_014190515.1 Bacteroidota bacterium | reverse complement strand
TATATTTTTAAATAGTTTTCCTCAAAATTCAATGTTGCCATGAAATTTCTTTCAGTCCTCCAACCTTTGCTGATTATTCAAAACTACCCCCTCTCAATTTTTCAAATGAAGCCAATAAAACTCATACTTAGTATAATTCTTATCGGGATTTACCTAAATTCCGTAAAGGCTCAAAATCTCAATCAGGTCCTTCAATCCGAACTCAGTTCCACCAATCCAGGAATCCTGATTTCCATGGAGTCAGGAGACAAACAAATCTCTTGGTCGGGTGCGGCAGGAATCAACGATCTATTCATTGGAGATTCCTTGCAGGTTCGCCGAACATTTCGAATTGCAAGCGTTACTAAAACTTATGTTGCAGCTTCAATTCTTAGGCTGATGGAAAAAAAGATGCTACGTTTGGAAGACCCAATTTCAAAGCATCTTTCACCCACTCATGCTGTAATCCTGGCACAAGACTATGACTTGGAGCAGATTACCATCGAGCAAATATTAAGACACTCAGCAGGTTTTTTTGACCATACACGTGCCCCTGAATTCTTCGACAGAATATTCTCTACTCCCAGTTATGAGTGGACCCGAACTGCCCAGATCCAGTTAGGTGTTGAAAAAGGGGAACGGATTGGTGCTCCAGGAACTCAATTTAGCTATTCGGATATGGGCTATGTGATTTTGGGGGAACTCATCGAAACCTATACTGGAAAGTCCTTGGACGGGGGCATCAAAGAACTGCTTGGCTTTGAAAAATTAGGTCTCGACCGAACAGATTTTGAACGAATTGATACCCAAACCGATCTACTTCGAATTCACCAATACCTTCAGGGAAAAGACACTTACAACTTCAGCCCGACCATCGATTATTATGGCGGGGGAGGAATTCTTTCGAACACAGAAGAATTAATTGACTTTTTTCAAGCTCTTTTTCAAGGCAAAATTTTTGAAAACCCAGCAACTTTAAATCTCATGTTGAAGCCGGTATCGTATTCAATTAAGCCAAGATTAGACTACCAGATGGGCATGTACAAAGTACAGGTGAAAGGAATGGATGCGTATTGTCATTCAGGCTTTTGGGGAACGCAAGTCCTCTATATTCCAAAGATGGATCTATACCTGGCGGCCAATTATTCGGGTGGTTGGGGAGGCGGGGTGGTAGCCCCCATTTTTGAAAAAATTTTGAATACAATGGAAAAAGTTATTCCAAACAATAAATGACCAGGAACTGGGACTATTATTAATAGGAAACTTCATTGAAAAGGGTGTGTTATAGTGGATGGAGGAATAAAATATTTATAATTGGAAAATAAAGCGATATAAACATTCGCTTAACGAGACTGAGGAGTATATTGTTGAAAGTTAGTTTCGCTAATTTTCCAGTTAGTGCGCAGCTCTAAACCGACATCATTAAAAAAAGCAAAATGAATATTACGATTATAGGAGCCTCGGCTGGAATAGGATTAGAAACTGTAAAAAGAGGATTAGATAGAAATCATTCGATAACGACCCTTTCTCGGTCTGGAATTGAAATAGAAGAGAAAAAATCGTTAAAAGTGATACTTGGTGATGCAACTAATAAAGCTGACCTGTTAAGTTCAATCTAAAAAACCATTGTCAAAGTAAACTTCCTTTATTACCGAATTAATAAATTAAGTAACTGTACACATTCAAAATATAGGATTCGTATGGAGCTAAATAAATTTCAAAACCAGTTATATGACGATTTAGTTCGATTAATTGAATATTCACAACTTTTGTAGCGAACAAAACCAATAAAGCATATACATAGTTGTATTGGAAAATTGGCCATCGGATTAATTTCGATTTTCATTGATAATCAAGCTCTCAACAGTTATTTTCTCTGGCTTTTTCCCAGGTTCTTTATCATATATTCAGCGATTGTTTTTTCGTTTGAATGTGAACTTTCAGACAAGGTGTAGATGATGTGCTGTTGTTCTGCTTCACTCCTATTTTGACTCAATTTCATTTTTCCCTGCAGGTCCGTCACAACTATTTCAAAGGCAACAATGCCAGCAGCCATATTTGACTTATAGTCATCCGGAAATGAATTCCAGTCGGTTCGGAACTCGGGTTCATAATTTTCCATCATGTTTTCGAGTAGTGCAAAGGTTTTTTCCCTGTCATGTATGATTTTCCCATCTCCATAAGCATGTATAGATATATAATTCCACGTGGGAACGTTCAGTACTTTTTCATAATTTTTAGTAGAAATATAAGCATGAGGTTCACTAAAAACAACCAAAATCTTATGATTTTCAATGTCTTTCCACTGATTATTCGCTTTCGCAAAATGAGAACTTAATATCAACTGACTATCCCTTCGGGAAATGGTAAAGGGCAAATGTGACGCAACAGGTATATTATCTCTGGAAGTTATTAGCGTAGCAAAGCTGTATTCTTTCATGAACGCTACTATTTCATCTTGGTCTGTTGTTAAATTTGCTTTTGGAATATACATGTCATTTTCCTTTTTATAAAATATTAATATATAACGCGTTAGCTTACATTTACTTTTCTGGTAAATTAGCGCGTATTTCTTCAATTTGGCATAAAGTTAATCCGGTAATGTCAGCAATAAATGTATCTTCTGCCTCTAATCTTAAAGATAGTATTTAAAACTGCTTTTCCGGTATAGAAGAGTATAATTTGGTACTTTGTACTTTTTCAGTTGAAATTATTCTTGGTCCTTTTCATAACCTTCATAATAATAAGACTGTTCAATTCCTTTAAAAATGATTTCTCTATTGTCGATTTCCTCGGTTAAATTTTCTTTCAGAAGTGTTCTTAATTCCAAATCGTTGATTGGACTTCTCTCCATAGATTGTAAATAAAGCGTTTTATCAACGAATTGCCAGTTTACAACTTTTTTGAGTTGTTTTTTTAATATCATGTCCAACCATATACGCATGGATCTACCATTTCCTTCAATAAAAGGATGCGCAATATTCATTTCAACATACTTGGCAATAATTTCTTCAAAAGAGTTTTCAGGCGTTAGTTCTATTTTTAAAAGAATCTCCTTAAGATATAATGTATTTGCAAATCTAAAGCCGCCCTTAGAAATATTAAGGTTTCGTATTTCGCCTGCAAAATCTTACAAACCGTCAAACAAAAAATGATGAATTTCTTTGAGGCCTTTGATTGTGCCTGTTTCTATTTTATTGATACTGTTCGACTCGAACAATCAAAATGCATTTTCTAAACTATTTTTATCAATATTTTTCATAAGATTTCGTTACTTAGATAGATTAAGGTAATTTAAGTTAAAGAAATTTCCTTTTTTATAAAGCCACTTATAAGCACAATAAATATCAGAACAAGACCCACCAGGGCTGCCTGACTTAGAAATGGCGCATCTTCAGTTCTCGCTGCGCGAATGCCCCATAAAGCCCACATTATGACTAGCGAATAACTAGCTGTTCTTTCCACCCAAATAAAGTAAATAGCCAATATAGTTGCTGTAATCATCATAATGAGACTCCAGGTGACAGGTGAAATGCCAAATCCATTCCAATCTATTTTAACCAGTAATGCCGTTATATTAGCTATGGTAGCCACACTTATCCAACCCAGATAAACCAAAAATGGGGTGTACAAGAGAAAAGATTGCATCTTGTTTAGTGAGTTTTCTTTTTCTTTTCCTGTTATGAAAATATAGATGAGCGTGCTCAAAAAGAGTAGCATGATGAGTACACTCGTCCAGATCCATAAATAGTGCCAGGCCAAAATCCATGCTGCATTTAAAAAGCAAGTTACTAAAAACCATTTATTGATAACCGATAAATAGGCAGCAACCTTTGGGAATTTGTCCGATAGGACGGTGAAATAAGTATAAGAAATAGTGTAATTGATCAGTAACAGATAGATAATTCCCCAAATAGAGAAGGTGAATCCCGCGGGAACAAAATAATTGGGATAAAAAGCGGATATCTGACCTGTATTTAATTGGTTGATAGGCAATATATTAGCTAACGCATTGGCCGCTATCATTGCAGAAAGAAATATCCAGGTAACTAGTATATTAACTAATTTCATATTTATTTGCTTTTGTAAAGAAGCTGGCGGTCCGCTTTAATTTTTTCTGAAACAAGATAGTCATCGTAATTCATTAAACTGTCAATGATGCCTTTAGGTGTCAATTCAATGATTCTATTGGCAACGGAGGCCGTTAAAGCATGATCATGTGAGCAAAACAACAAATTTCCTTTAAAGTTCTGCATGGCAGTATTCAATGCTGTAATAGATTCCAGATCGAGGTGATTGGTAGGTTCGTCCAATAACACAAAATTTGGCGAGCCTAACATGACTTTAGCTAACATGCAACGTACTTTTTCCCCTCCAGAAAGGACACTCGATTTTTTCTGAACCTCTTCACCACTAAAAAGCATTCTGCCTAAGAAACTTCTAATAAATTGCTCGTCCTTATTTTGCGCAAACTGTCTGAGCCAATTAATCAGGTCGATATCATTTTCTGCTGAAAAATATTCCTCATTTTCATTAGGCAAATAGCCCACTGTAATCGTTTGTCCAAATTCAAAACTGCCTTTTTCAGCCGCTTGTTTTCCCGCAATGATTTGGAAAAATGAGGAAACTGCTATAGGGTTTTGACTGATGACAGCTATTTTTTCTCCCTGATTAACAGTAAAGGAAACATTGGAAAATAAGATATTT
>BJGN01000203.1 GCA_014190515.1 Bacteroidota bacterium | reverse complement strand
GCAGGTTTTTAGCTGCCTCCTCTATTTGTTTGGTTCCCATTTTTACTTCAATGGCTGCCCATCTGCCATCGCGCAGGCGCACGATCAAATCTGCTTCCAATCCACTTTTATCCCGGTAGTGGAAAACATCTCCATCGATGGATTGCGCATAAATTCTAATATCACGGGTACATAAGGCTTCAAATAAAAAGCCATAAAAGGCAAAGTCTTTAAGGATACCTTCCGGATTTGTTCTCAAGACGGCTGTTGCGATAGAAGGATCCACAAAATGCCTTTTTTCAGAAGTTCTAATGGCTGTTTTTGAGCGAAGAGATGGTGCCCATGCTGGTAAATCCTCAATGACAAAAATTCTGCGAAGGGCATTCATATAAGTCTGGATGGTCTTGTCAGATATGCCAATATCAGTGGCTTCCATGTCTTTCCTGATGGTTTGAAAAGTGGAGGTGGTGGATACATTTCTGGCTAAAGACCGAAGGAGTAATCGCACTCTCTCCGGATTTTTTTCCACATTGTCCACTCGTGATACATCTTGATGAATAATGGCCTCAACATAATCCATAGCCATTCTACAGGCTGGTAATCCTTCAATACCGATACTTGCCGGCCAACCTCCACGACAAATTAAATAGGCTATTTTTTCAATGGTTAATGGTGAAAACGCACCAACATCATCTTGGTTACCATCAAAAAGCGCACCTAATGATATTTGTCCATTGGACTCATTTGATTCGAATAAACTCATCGTTCGCATCTTTAATCTGGAAATTCGACCTGTTCCCGTATGAGCTGTCTGATTTTCCGGTGGAACCGCGGAGCCAGTTAAAATAAATTGTCCAGGTTGGGTCCTTTGGTCCACCTCAAATCTAACGGCATCCCATAAAACAGGGGCAACTTGCGATTCATCCAAGAGCCTCGGGGAATTACCTTTAAGAAGTAAAGACGGCTTCGTATCAGCCAGGGCTTGATAAGCTCTCGCATGATCCGGGTCTTGAAGATACACTACACTTTCAGCGGCATTTGTTGCCGTACTGGTTTTTCCACACCATTTTGCCCCTTCAATCAATACAGCGCCAGACGATTTCAATGACTGTTGTAATTCAATATCGCATAATCGTGGTAAATAGTTCTTTTTCTTCATTTTATATTAGAATCAAGAACCAAATATAACCCAAATTACCGACTTTGGCACCTTTTTACTACCGGATTTGGCACCTTTTTACTACCGATGTTGGCAAAATTGTTCCCTTAATTGGTTGTTTGATGTCTAGGCACGGTTGGAATTTAGTTTGATTTTGAAAACATATAAGTTGACCTTGAAGTGCTCTATCCATAAATAAGTGTATAAAACGTGATTATTTACACGAAAATACCACTTATTATGTGATTATTGCCTACTATCCCGTTTTCAGTACAACTTTTCGACAAATCAATTTCCTTTTCATTATTTTCGTTAGACTTAAATGAAAATCATGACAAAAAAGAATCATCCCCGGACATTTTCCTTAAAAGGTATCTCTCCACTTATTTTTTATGGATTGATTTTAAATATGTCAATTTTCTTTATGGGAACTTTGACTGCACAAAATAAGACCTATTGTAATCCGATAAATATTGATTATGGCTATACGCCTATTCCTAATTTCAGCGAATGGGGCAGACACAGAGCCACCGCTGATCCGGTTATTGTTTTATTTAAGGATACCTATTATTTGTTTTCAACGAATCAGTGGGGCTATTGGTGGAGTGATGATATGCTGAACTGGACATTTAACAGCAAAAAGTTTTTACGTCCCTGGCATAATGTCTATGATGAACTTTGTGCTCCCGGGGTGGGCATTTTAGGCGATACCATGATGGTGATGGGCTCTACTTATTCTACTAATTTCACTGTTTGGATGAGCACCAATCCAAAGGAAAATGAATGGAAACCTTTGGTTGATTCCTTTGCGATAGGAGGATGGGATCCCTCGTTTTTTACGGATGATGATGGGAAGTTTTATATGTATAACGGAAGCAGTAACCAATATCCTATGTATGGTATTGAACTGGAAAGGAAGTCCTTACATCCCATAGGAACCCGAAAGGAGATGTATTCCCTGGAACCCTGGCGATTTGGTTGGCAAAGATTTGGGGAACACATGGATAATACTTTCCTGGATCCTTTTCTCGAAGGTTCTCACATGACAAAGTATAAAAATAAATATTACCTCCAATATGGGGCTCCAGGTACTGAATTTAGTGGTTATGCCGATGGTTTATTGGTAGGGGAGCATCCGTTGGGACCTTTTCAGGCACAAAGTGACCCTTTGAGCATAAAAGTAGGCGGATTTGTTCGGGGAGCAGGTCATGGGACTACCTTCAATGACAGATTTGGGAATTTTTGGCATATATCTACCACCGTTATCTCCGTAAAAAACACCTTCGAACGGAGATTGGGTATTTGGCCATCTGGATTTGATTCGGACGATAAGATGTTTTGCAATACTACTTTTGGCGATTACCCTCATTATATTCCCACTGCTGGCATCAAAGGCGATGAATATGGTAACAATGGTAAATCCCCCTATTTTACAGGATGGATGTTATTAAATTATAATAAACCGGTTGCCGTTTCATCTACTTTGGGGGGTTATCTGCCCAATAATGCGGTAGATGAGCTTTCAAAAACCTATTGGAGTGCAAAAACTGGCAATGCAGGGGAATGGATTCAGTCTGATTTGGGCAATATTTCCAGGGTAAATGCTATACAAATTAATTTTGCAGATCAGGATGTAGATTCAAATCGGCTGGGAAAATGGCCTAATCAGTTTCATCAATACATTATCTGGCATTCACAGGACGGTAAAAAATGGGCTGTATTAGTGGATAAATCCAGAAATACTACCGATGTTCCTCATGATTATATTGAACTGCCAACGCCCGTGGAAACAAGATATATCAAATTGGAAATCAAGAATATGCCTACGGGTAAATTTGCCATTAGTGGCCTTAGGGTATTTGGAAATGGGCTGGGGGAGAAGCCAGAGAAGGTGCAGAATTTTATCGTTTTGAGAACCGAAAAGGATAAGCGCAGTGCCTTCATCAAATGGAAGCCAGTGGATAATGCATTCGCTTATAACATCTATTATGGCACAGAACCAGACAAGTTATATACCAGCATCATGGTCCATTCCAATAATGAGTATTGGATGAAAGCCATGGATTCCCAAAAAACCTATTATTATTGTATAGAATCCATTAATGAAAATGGAACCAGTGAAAGATCACCCACCCTTAAAATTGATTAACTCTTAAAAGCAGCCTACTCTTCATTAGCAAGGTTTCTCCACAGTGTGTGCATCTTGCCTGAGCAATAATGGATGATGTATTTTTTTCATTTGGGATAACCTGCTGTTCAGGTGGATATAAGGTAATACAACTACATTTTGGTGTAAATGTAGGTGGCAATAAAAAAAATAAGGGATGACAAAAGTCACCCCTTACCAGGAATTTTTATAAGAAAAAATTTGCGTTTACCTTCAAGATCAATAAATCTTATCCCAATTTTTGAGCATCAAATACCCAGAAACGGCAGCAAAGAGAGTACAAATAATAGCGGGTACAAAATTACCATATATCCAATAACCACTTGCAAATAATGCAGCATATACTAAAGCACAACCAAGGAACATCCCTAAAATCTGATTTGGAAGTTTGCCCGGAATAATCTCATTAGAATCAAGTTCGCCTGATGCGATACCTTTATCAACGACAGGTTTCCAACCAGTTGGTGAAGGTTGAATTAATTTAAAAAATCGAAGTAAAGTATCCTGTGATGAAGGCACTGTAATTAGGGTCACAAAAATCCAGGAAGCGGTGGTAATTCCAACGCCAAGTATTAACTTAATATGTTCAGGTAATGGATTCTCCATACCTAGTTCAAAGTATAAAGCTAAAATAAAAGATACCACCATTGCGGTAATTTCACTATAGGCATTAACTCTCCACCAGAACCAACGGAGAATAAAAATTAGTCCTGTTCCCGCACCAATTTGTAATAATATATTGAATGCCTGAAGCGCATTTTCTAAGGCCAATGCTAATAAAGCGGCTAATATCATTAAAACAACGGTTGATAATCTTCCAATATTTACCAATTCATTTTGTGGTGCATCAGGTCTGATAAATCTTTTGTAAAAATCATTCACTATATAACTGGATCCCCAGTTTAAATGCGTGGAAATGGTTGACATGAAAGCCGAAAGTAAAGCGGCAATAAGTAATCCAATCAATCCAGCGGGTAATAAATTGAGCATAGCCGAAAAAGCCAGGTCATTTTTTACTACTTTAGGGTCTATATGAGGAAATGCAGCTTGTAAAGAGGCAATATCTGGAAAAACGATTAAACTCGCTAAGGCAATTAAAATCCATGGCCAGGGACGAAGGGCATAATGGGCAATATTGAAAAATAGGGTAGCCGTTACCGCGTTTTTCTCATCTTTTGCCGATAACATTCTTTGCGCAATATAACCTCCACCTCCGGGTTCCGCACCAGGGTACCAAACACTCCACCATTGTACAGCTAAAGGCATTAGAAACAAGGGTATTAATTGCTTGGAATCGGAAAAGTCAGGTAAAAAGTTAAGTTTTCCTGCAACATTTGGGTGAGCTAACATCTTACTTAAACCGCCAACTTCTGGCAAATTAACAATATAAACCGCTGCGACCACCATACCT
>BJGN01000202.1:2540-4750 GCA_014190515.1 Bacteroidota bacterium | reverse complement strand
GGTTTTTACCTTTTCCGGACCACTTAGGTTTTTTACCAGTCGATAGTGTAAATCTTCTTTTACACCAAGATTACTCAGTAGCGTGGCGGCATCACTTTCAGCGGTCCAACCACCCATTTCACCATATTTATTTTCCAGGTCTGCTGCACGTAATCCGTCCGCCTCAGTGGCATCCGGATCCATATAAATGTTGTTTTTTTCAACTTGAATGGCATACATTTCCTTATGCCCCATCATTACCGTATCTAAAACCGTATATTCTTCAAATTCAAAATGATTTTGTTTTAATACCGCCATCCGGTTTCCAGGCTCTATGGAGACGGAACCTCTATTAGGATTAATTTCACCAGATAATATTTTCAGGAAAGTGGATTTTCCAGCACCATTTGCACCAATGACACCATAACAATTTCCACGGGTAAACTTAATATTTACTTCGTTGAATAGAAATCTTCTACCATATTGTAGCGAAACGTCATTTACTGTAACCATATAACATTATTATTGAACCGCGAAGGTAAAAAAAGTCGGGCATATAATGGAAATTAACTCCTTGCTTGCTAACTTACACATAAATAAATACTGCAAAATGAAAAAATGTATACCCCTCATTGGACTTTTCATATTGTCAACCATGCTATTTCCCTCTTTACATGCCCAAAAGGATGCGACGGTTAAAGTGGTTGTTGCGGGTACTTCCCATGGACATTCTGGTTGGATTTTAAATAAATTGGACAGACCTGAAATGCAGGTTATAGGTATTTATGAACCGGACCAGGAACTGGCTGAAAAGCAATCGTTAAGGTACAAAATACCTAAAGAATTATTTTTCAATGATTTAAAAATGGCATTGGATAAGTTAAAACCAGAAGCAGTGTTGGCATTCGGCGCTATAAAGGAACATTTGGAGGTAGTGGAAGTTGCCGCTCCTCTCGGTATTCACATCATGGTGGAAAAACCGCTGGCAGCAAATTTGGAGGATGCCTTAAAAATGCAGCAATTGGCAAATAAATATAAGGTAATGCTACTGACTAATTATGAGACCTCCTGGTACCCATCTACCGCTGAAAGTTTCAGATTAGTTAGGGATAGTAATTTTGTTGGTCAAATAAGAAAAGTGGTTTTTCATCACGGTCATCAGGGGCCAAAAGAAATTGGCGTAGGGGACGAATTTTTTAAATGGCTGACTGATCCCGTTTTAAATGGTGGTGGGGCGCTCATGGATTTTGGTTGTTATGGCGCTAATCTGGCAACTTATCTATTGAAGGGTCAAGAACCTGTGTCGGTCACCGCAGTGACGAATCAATTTAAGCCACATATTTATCCAAAAGTAGATGACGATGCTACTATTATTTTAAATTATCCTTCCCTTCAAGTGATTATTCAGGCGTCCTGGAATTGGACATACAATAGGAAAGATATGGAGATTTATGGTGACAGTGCCGCTATTACTGCTCTGAATGCCAATAAGATGCGCTTCAGAAATAGCAAAAATGGAACGGAATATGAAAAAACGGTGACGGATAAAGATATAGCCGTTTATACCAATCCTTTTTCTTACCTGCATGCGGTGTTGAGAGGAAAGGAGAAACCGGAACCTTTTGGACTTTATACCCTGGAAAATAATGTGATGGTAAATAGGATCTTAGCGGCAGCAAAAATGTCAGCTTCAACAGGAAAAACAGTGAAACTGAAATAGAATGGTGAAATATTCAATATTTAAGGGGCTAAAAATAGATTTCTGCAATAAAGGTTACTTAAATTTTTAAAAAAAAGGTATATTGGTACTGCATGTGATTTATTAACCTAAAAACACTTAAAATATTCATTATGGTAAACGACAAACGACTTTTTTATGGTAGTTGTCTTGCATTGATAACTACGGCTCTTTCTTTTAGTATTAGAGCAGGTATATTGCCCCAGTTAGGAGAGCAATTGAATCTTTCAGCGGAACAGCTTGGATTTATAAACTCCATGTGGTTTTTAGGCTTTCCGCTATCCATGGTTGTTGGAGGTCTTGTTTATTACACAGTTGGGCCAAAAAAAATCATGCAATTTGCTTTTTTCGCCCATGCAGTAGGTATTCTTCTGACCATTTATTCAGGAAGTTATATGGGCTTGCTTATTTCAACTTTCCTTATTGGATTAGGTAATGGCTGTACGGAAGCCGCTTGTAATCCTATGATTTCTGATACTTATGAAGGCGTGAA
>BJGN01000202.1:0-1897 GCA_014190515.1 Bacteroidota bacterium | reverse complement strand
ATTATTGGTAGATGGATTGACAGTGATAAAGCCGAACAGGCTGCCTTAGGTCTGACTGGTGATGATCTTGTTCTTAAAGCAGGACAAGCTACCCTTAGTACGATGGTTATATTTCCAGCCATTTTAATTGTGGCCTTCACTTTCCTTTACTTCTGGGTAAAAAATATGAAGTCTTCTGAAGCGGCTTAATTTATGTTTTAATATAAAAAAGGGATTTTTCAATTTATTTTGAAAGATCCCTTTTTTAATTATTTAAAAATTAATGTGTCTGTAACATAATGACTAATAATCCTTTCCGTCATCATATTGATGATTCTCTTGTTCATTTCCTTTTGAAAGGTTAAATATTCTTCCAATTCATTTTTACGGAATTGGCCTATGACCATGCCGATTAATTGATTTTTAAACGGTATATCTCTTTTTATATTTGTGTTTAGCCATTGAAATGGATCCTTTTCTTTTACCTTTTCCCAGGTGATATTTCTGCTTTTAAGAAATTCTTGTGCCAGGGTGATGATAAGTTCATGTTGTAATTTTAAAATAGGTCTAAGGGTTTCGTTCTGAAAAATTTCTTCTTTTGAATTTGCTATTTTCAATGACAACAATGGCCTTGGTTTTAGTTCCATAAAAATAAATTTGGTAAATTTGGAAAAGAGGGTTTATTGATAATTTAACCATTTTAATAATTAGGTATATGCGTTTTTTAACCTTTTTGTTCATTCTCTTTTTTCAAAGCCATTTAATTTTTACTCAAATACCAGCTTTTCCTGGAGCGGAAGGATTTGGTTCAACAACTACAACAGGTGGAAGAGGAGGTAATGTTTACTATGTTTCAAATCTGAATTGTTCAGGTCCGGGATCATTGAATGATGCGCTAAAGAAGCCTGGACCAAAGTATATTTTGTTTTCCGTAAGTGGCGTTATCGATTGTGCCGCAGAATTAGAATGGGGAGATTGTTATATTGCCGGACAAACTTCGCCGGGGGGTATCATCGTGAGAGGCATTTTAATAGATGATTTTTATGAGCCCTCTGGTAAGGCACAAAATATCATTATCAGGCACCTAAACTCCCGGCCAGGTATTCCTGAATTAAGGCCAGGAAAAGGTTGGGTTTTGGATGATGCCTTGCGTATCGACGGAGCAAAAGATGTAGTAATAGATCATTGTTCCTTTGCAAATGCAATAGATGAATGCATTCAATTATCGAGAAGTTCGCGCGTCACCATATCAAATTCCATGCTTGCTGAAACCTTAGGCGGGCATTTCGACCTAGGTGGAATGTTGATTAATTATTCAACAGCAGCTCATCCTAAAGATAGTATTTCTTTGCACCATAATCTATGGAACAGAATTGGCGGTAGAATGCCTGAAATAAGTTGTGAGGAAAGTGGTGAAAAACCTGGAGATAGAACCTGTCTTACCCGACCTTTCCGATTCGAATTTTCAAATAATTTACTTTGGGATCCTAATATTCAGATTTATTATGGCGCAGGTTTTAGTCCAGCCAATACCTCCTCTTTCCATGATATTTATGCCAATTTTGTCTCTAATTATGCTGTGTCAAGACCAACTTATTGTGGGGGATTTTTCAATTTTGATCTATTGGCAAATAAAAATAATCAATTTTATACCGCTGGAAATTCAATGGCCAGATATCCCAATTATTCCGATTATCAACTATTTTACTGTTGTAATGATTTTTGCCAGTATAATCCAAATACGGAAAATGGTTTGGCCACCCGTAAATCATCCCGTTTTCCTTACCCTTCCATTACCTACACACCTGCAAATCAACTGAGAAATTATATGATTGAACAGGTTGGTGCTTTTAACGGAATTAGCTCGGGGCGCCGTGATCCTATGAATAAAAGATTGCTAAATGCTTTGAGAAATAAT
>BJGN01000201.1 GCA_014190515.1 Bacteroidota bacterium | reverse complement strand
AGGGCAATACCAGATTTATGTCTTTTACTTTCTTGAATTCCTTCGAAAGCAATTTCAAAAACAAGTTCTGCGGTAACTTTTCGAACGGGACCAAATCGCTCCAGGGTATTTTTTTTAATCCATTGATTTATCTCGATAAATTCTTTATCTGTCAAACCTGAATAGGCTTTGGTGAAGGGAAGTAAATCGCCTTCCTGGGAAAAAACGGCAAAAGTAAAATCAGTGTATAAATTGGCTCTTCTGCCGTGGCCCGACTGTGCATAAATTAAAATAGCATCAACGGTAAATGGATCTATTTTCCATTTCCACCATTCTCCCTTTTTTCTTCCCGCTGAATAGGTGGAATGTTTATTCTTTAGCATAAGTCCCTCACTTCCATTTTCTGAACTTGCTTCCCTTAATATTTTTAACTCGTCAAATTCATCAAAAGGCAGGACTGGTGAAAGTTGTAAGGGTAGGTTGGAGTCAATAGACGCAAAGAGTTGATCCAACAGGGTTCTCCTCTCTATAAATGGCGTTGAGCGAATATCTTTTCCTTCCCATTCTAATAAATCATAGACTCTGAAAACCACAGGATTTACTTTCAGGATAGCGGGCGTTATTTTTTTTCGGGTTACTCTGGTTTGGATGTGTTGAAATGGCAAGATTAATCCATCTTTGAAGGGAAGAATTTCACCATCAAGGACAGTTCCAGGTGGAATAACGGAGATGAGTTGCTCAAATTCAGGGAATTTATCGGTTATTAACTCTTCTCCCCGGGACCAGAGGAAATAATGTCCATGTCGAAAAATGGCCTGGCCTCTAATACCATCCCATTTATACTCGGCTACCCAATCGGCGGGTTCTCCTTTCAAATCAGTTACTTCATTTATGGAATAGGCTAAATGGAATGGATATGGGCGGGAATGGGAACCTTCATTCTCCTCATTTTCTATGAGAGATTGGAAAGAATACGTCAAGGGCGACCATTCGCCCATAAGTTTTAATGCAATATCACTAGGATCAATATGAGTGAATTCAGCCAGCGCTTTTGCCATTAATTTTTGGGAAACGCCTACTCTAAAGCCGCCGGTAATTAGTTTATTGAAAATAAAACGACTGGAGGTATTTAGTGAATCCCAGGCATAAAACACCATTTCGCGTTGTTTAGCTTCCTCCATTTTATCTAAAGAAAGAATGAGTTGAATCCATTCATTCAATGATTTCGGAACTTCCACGGCAGGAGGAGGTAAAAGGAGAGCGATGGTTTCAGATAGATCACCTACAATATGATACGATTCTTCAAAAAGCCAAAGAGGAATATCTGCTTTTTCAGCGGCCCAGCGCCTTAAATTTTTAGTTGAAACCGTTCTTTTGGGTCTTCTTCCCGAGAAAATGCCAATCATCCACATTTTATCTTCATCGGGTACGGAAGATAAATAATCAATGAGGGCGCTTACCTTTTCATTGGTTTTGGTTGTTTCTTCCAAACAAAGAAAAAGCCTTTCAAAGTACTTCATCCCCTTCGAAATTTGTTTCCAAAGGATGGGCATTCAGCCCTTTATCTATCAGCCATTTCGATAAAATGTCAGTGTATCCATGAGTTACAAAAACATTTTCGGCCCCAGTCAGGCTGATGGCCTCGTTGAGACCCTCCCAATCGGCGTGATCGCTAAGCACGAAACCTTTATCGGCATTTCGTCTTCGTCGGGCGCCTCTTAACGCCATCCAACCGGAAACGACCCCATTTCGGATCGGTTCAAATTTTTTCAACCAGTTGGAATTTTGCACAGCGGGCGGAGCGATGATCACACCACTTAGTAATTCTGCTCTGGTTAAATGCTCATTCACAGGAATGGTATTTTTTAAAAAAACACCCTGGTTTCTCATCACATTCAACACTGCTTCAATGGTACTATGAGTAAATATGGGCCCCACACTTTCTGGCAGGCCTTGTAAAATGCGTTGTGCCTTTCCTAAAGAATAGCCATAAAGAATACTCAATTGACCATTATTCCTATTGGTTTTGCACCATTCTTCCATTTCATTAAAAACCCATTTTTGATCTTGCCAATGATAAACAGGCAGACCAAAAGTAGATTCAGTAATAAAGGTGTGGCATTTTACGGGTTCGAATGCCTCGGAAAAGCCGTCATTGGCTGTTTTGTAGTCACCAGAAAAAACAACCATTTCACCTTTATAGGATACTTTTATCTGCGCTGAACCTAAAATATGTCCCGCTGGGTGAAATGAAAAGGAAACCCCGTTGATTAACTTTTCTTCTCCAAAGGGTAAAGTTTCAAGATTAATCTCCCCCAAACGATATTTGATAACGGGAGCTGCGGTGGGTGTGCAAAGATAGGAAGAGGAGCCCCATCGAGCATGGTCTGCATGCCCGTGGGAGAGGATTGCTTTTTTTACAGGTTTCCAGGGATCTAAATAAACGTCTGCTTTAGGGCAATATAACCCTAAAGCAGTATGTACAAGGAGTCCATTATTAGTCATATCGATTAATAATCAAAAGAACGAAGCCATTTCAGACTTTTTTCAACATTTCCAAGTGGGGTGCCGTATTTGTGGTTATCCTGCTCGACGAAAAAATGTGTCAATCCAGCTGTTTTTTCTTCCTGGAAAATGGTCGTCCAATCGATAACGCCATCACCGACAGGCGCAAAATCGCCAGAGTCTTTTTCCATATCTTTTACATGCCAGAGAGGAACGCGTCCTTTATTTTGTTTGAAAAATTGAATGGGATCCAGGCCTGCTTTTTTAATCCAGTAAATATCGAGCTCAAATTTAACTTTATCGGCCGCTGTATTTTTCAAAAGTACGTCCATAGGTATTTGGCCATCGAGAGGAATAAATTCGAAGTCATGGTTATGATAAGCCATGGTAATGCCGTATTTCGAGGAAATTTCACCCGCTTTGTTCAATATATCGGCTACTTTATTGTAATCGGTGATAACTTTCCTTTCATTAGGCATCAAAAAGGCTACTGCCATATATTTCTGCCCCATTTTAGCGGCATCTTCTACTGCTTTTTCCCATTGATTTACAGGTGTACCCCAGGCGTTGCTACCTTGACCAGAAAGATAATGAGCACTAACTACATTAAGCCCCATGTCATCGGTCATTTTTCTCATTTCAGTCACCGATTTTCCAAAATATTTTCCCTCTCCATAACCAAAAAGTTCAATATTCCGATAGCCTATATCGGAAACTTTCTTTAGGGTTCCTTCCAAATCCTTAGCTAATAGGTCGCGTAGGGTATAAAGTTGAATGCCAATATCTTTTACTTTTTTTGGCAGTGGAAAAGCGGTATTTGACTTGATAATCAGGGAAGTGAGTAAAGCACCTGCGCCCAGATTGAGAAAATTTCTTCTATCCATGATAAAAAATTAGTTGTTAATAATAGTTGTTTTATGAACGCGAATAACCCATACACAGGCGATGAGACATAAAAGGAGACCTAAAAACTCTCTGGTATATTCGATAGTTGGTATGTTGGCTTTCATTGATTGCACAATACTTGGCATGCCGTCGTTTATCCACTTCATTATTTCAGGCAAAATAAGACCCATATTAATGATGCAGGTAATGAGCATCAAAACAGATAAATAATAAGCTAACTTTTTTTCTAGCGCCAGAAGGATATAAATCAGGGACATAGCACCATAAAAGATCATCCAGATAAGAGGATCAGGGTCATTCCACTGTACCACTGCAAACAGAAAAAAAAGACCTGAAATAACAAAATATAAGTTTTTTTGAAATGGGGACATTTTTAACAGGATTTGAAAAATCAATAAAACTTTCCTACAAATTAGTCTATTTTGGGCCAAAACCTTATTTTTTTGTAGTAAAATTCACTCTATAGCTCAAAATTGGTATGATACCCAATTGTTTTTTTCCTAAAATCTTTTGTTGTACCCGATCGTAATAATTATAAACGATATGATTTTCGCTGCTTGAATTTTGAATATCAAGAGAAAGCATATTACTTCTTTTCGCCGCGTTCCATTTCCTATATATTCTAAGGTCCAAACGGCAATAATTTTCAAGAACCTGATCGAACCCATTTTTCATAGAAAACACACTGTTACCGGCGGCTTTTGAGGCATCCAGATCGATAGACATTTCCCTGAATCCACCTCTAGCAACGAATCTTGCATTGATTCCAAATTGCCTTAATTTCCCCTTTCTTTCTGCACCACTCCATTCCTTTCCAACGGTGGCGTTCAATAGATATTGATGATTAAAACGTCCCTCTCTCCATATATTATCACTACCGAGATATTTAAGTTGACCAATATTAAGATTAATTAAGCTGTAAAATCCATTCTTCCAATAGACTCTATTTTGAAGAGAAGCTCCGACTTGAAAGGCACGTCCCTCACTAACCAGTGGAAAATTAATTATTTCTTCTAACACGTTTATTGCGGAAAATGCATTGGCGGCATTGGCGCTAATCGGTATCTTATTTATTAGACTGCCATAGAACTGGGCACTCCAAACCTCGGTATTTCTAACCTTTTTAATGGTAAAAGAACCCTGCCATAATTTAGTAAAGTCAAGATTTTTATTTTGGTCATACCCTGTACCAATATAGACCTGGACGGGTTGTAATTGGCTGCTTTTCCCTAAGGTAAAGCTCATGGAGGTTTGTTTGGATAACTTTCTGGTAAGTTCCAGGCGAGGTTCAGCGGAGAAGCTATTATTAAAGGTAAAATACAGAGAATGAAAACCTAAGGTACTTTGCCATTTTCCTTTTTGATA
>BJGN01000200.1 GCA_014190515.1 Bacteroidota bacterium | reverse complement strand
GAATGAAAAACTATTTGAAGACACGAAAGACCAATATCCGAATTCAGGTGAATTTTATGGAGGAATCTGGGTTCAACTATCGCAACAAAAATTCAATGACACAAAAGACTTGACAAAATACTTTCCAACAGATTTACTTAACGAAACAGAAAAAATAATTGGGCAACCAGACGCGGGAGATTGGGGAGGACTTTATGTAGAGTATAATTTAAATGGGGTAAGAAAATTTTGGTTATTAGACCAAAAGAAAAGTAATGTTCCTACAAAATATCATAGCTTCCATGACAAGATAAATGAAAAAATTGGACAACTACAATAAATGCATCAGCCAGCAGCATCCTTACGCCTGAACCGTAATAGAAAAATGAAAAGAAAATGACACTAAAGGAAGCTGTATTAAAAAGTTTAGAAGACAATAACAACATCACCAATTATTTGGAGGTACTTAGTCATATAAACGACGAAAACTATTACAACTTTGGTGGTGCAAAAACTCTTCGCTCGACATTTTCTGCAGCTTTGGGCGACTTCATTCGTAATGGAGACACAAGAGTACATGACGGTGGAAACTACTCCTGCTACTTGACAAAAAACGAACAAAAAATAGAAATTGAAATATTGAGTGGTGATACCTAAACACAAATTGTAAATCCGGTTAAGTTAAGGTAAATAAATCAAATACTTACGAAGAGAGAGATTTACATAAACTTTTAAGCAGATATTTAAAAAATAGAGAAAGTAATATACAGTGGCTATATACCAGAGCAAGATAAATAGGTTGAGTACTTTTATTACTGCAAAATGGTTTAACGGGAACTCTATCAAAAATATTTTCATTTTTGACCCTATTTGGCAGGTCTAGGCAGCGTCCTGAAAAGTGTGTAAGTGAGAGAAAAAGTTATTCTGGAATTTTTCTGAGCCCCTCCAAAAGGCTCAAAGAAAAATTTTGGAAATAACTTTTTCGGGGTAACTTAACTTAACACTAATAAAATTATGAAAAAAGAAGATGTTTTGAGCAATGATTTCCTCAAACAATTCAAGAATGGGGAAGAACTATATGCTTTTCTAGGTCAACTTCAAAAGCGTGGTGTTGAAGCGATACTGGAAGGGGAACTGGATAATCATCTCGGTTTTGAGAAGCATGGGGATGCTCCAGAAGGGAATTTCCGAAACGGTCATTTGAGGAAGAAGGTTCGCAATCAATATGGGGAAATAGAAATCCAGGTTCCCAGGGATCGTAACAGCACCTTTGAACCTGTATTGGTTCCCAAGCGGAAGAATATTGTAGATGGGATAGAGAATATCATTATATCCCTATATGCCAAAGGAATGAGCGTCAGTAATATCGAAGAGCAAATCAAAGATCTTTACCATTTTGAAATTTCGAGTTCTGCCATTTCTCGTATTACCGATCGGGTATCTCAAGACGCAATTGTATGGCAAAACAGACCTTTGGAACGTGTGTACTGTATTGTTTGGATGGATGGAATCGTATTTAAGGTCAGGGAAAACTCCAAGGTCGTCGATAAGACGATTTATCTGGCCATTGGACTTAGGATAGATGGCAAAAAAGAGGTTCTGGGTCTTTGGTTGGGTAAAAATGAATCAGCATCCTTCTGGATGAACGTTCTCACAGAAATTAAGGCTAGGGGTGTGGAAGACATTTTGGTCACGGCTACTGATAATCTTAAGGGTTTTACAGAAGCTATTCGAAGCGTATTCCCTTTATCGACTAAACAGATCTGCATAGTTCATCAGATTCGAAACGCTTGCCGATTTGTCGTGTGGAAAGACAGAAAACCCTTTGCAGCAGACATGAAGAAAATTTATACCGCTCCTAATCGCGATGCCGCTCATCTAGCATTGGAACACCTGGAAAGCATATGGGGTGCTAAATATTCCTATGCAGTCAAAAGCTGGAAAGAAAATTGGGAAGAACTTACCGCATTTTTAGACTTTCCACTAGAAATTAGAAAAATCATCTATACCACCAATATCATTGAAAACCTCAACGGAAAAATAAGAAAATACACCAAAAATAAACTCTCTTATCCAACCGATGAGGCGGTAATAAAATCCGTTTTCCTGGCAATCATGGAGGCTACTAAAAAATGGACATCCCCAATTAGAGACTGGGGATTGATTCTTAACCAATTTATAATTATGTTTGAAAATCGTTTAATTATTTAACCAACCCTAAAATCCATTTACACACTTATAGGGATAGTGTCGACGACTTCACCAAGGGTCTTTAATTCATCTATAAGAATGTCAAACTCAACGTTTAAAATACTAAATAAATCAATATGAATTGATTTTCTATGTCCAATCTGAAGGGCTAAGGATGTCCCACCGCCTAAGCGCATTTCACTCAATATATCCAAAGATTGCAGTTGTTTTAATAATCCCAGTGTGCCTTCATCAACTGTTTCGTAGTGTAACATCTGAAATTATTTATAGGAAGTCCGGTTATATTTACCAAAAATGCCAGTACTTTTGGATCTAATGATCTAAATTGAGTAGCTACCCTGCCAATTTCAGTTAATCCATACCACGCTGCAATTAAATGCCAATCATCGATGAGCCCGTATTCCTACACTCTGTGAATAATAAAACTTTTGTCCTTTTCAACCTCAATTTTTGTTAGAGGGGTGTCCCAAAATAGATGTTTCGATAATAATTGCATCGGATTATCAGTTATTATGGGTAACGTCGACATCTTAACTTTAAATTTTTTTAGTCTTAAAAAACAGTAGTGTTTAACCAGGAAGTATAAATTCTCCTCCTTCTAATTATCTTTATTTAACCTAATAAAGATAAGGATTTTTTAATCAACATCGCTTTCCAATGCAGCTAACCAGGTTTTTCATTACGACATTGTCCAATAAAACCCTTTATGTCGCTACTATTTAGCATATTTAACATTTTTCACAGATATTGCTAAAATAAATATCCACACCTGATTTTTTTGCTATTTTACACTAAAAATAAAATATTAAAAGGTAACTGTCGGGGAGAAGACGCGAAGCATCGCATCTCTACAGTTAATCTGCCAATTCATGACTAAAACGTCCCCTCAAAATCCTGTAAATCCTGATTCAAAACCCCAGCTGTAAGCACCTTAAAACCTTGCCACAACCTACCTCCGAAAATCCGTGATTCAAAACGTTATTGATTACAGTAAATGATACTTGGCAAATTCAAATAAGACCTTGAACTGTTTGCTTCTTATTACTTCTTTGATTCTTTCAGGCTGAATATTCAAATAATCATGAACCAAGGCATTTCGAATACCAATAATTCGGTTCACATCTGCATGTCCTGGATCTAATCCCCTTATTTTTAGTTTGGAAAAAACCTCCCGAGCATCAATAGGCACTTGAAAATCATTAGCCTTTAAAACTTGTTTAGCAATACCAATACATGCCTCTATAAGTAATTGCAGATTTCTTTCCGCCGCCCGATAAGCTAGAGCACTTATATTATTGGCAGATGCTAAGGCCTCAATCTCGATCATTTCTTCTTCAATTTTTGCAAGATGTTCTCGCATCGCTATTTTATATGCTTCTTCCATAATGTTGTTTATGATATAAATAGTCAATTTCCCACATAGATGTGATTCTGTTTTCCTCCCGTGCAAGGCGATACGCATTTTTTACAAATAACACTTTTCCTATGGTGACAATTGAAAGTGCTAATGGAATAGGAATATGATTTATATCCGCTACAGAAAGTCGGTTTTCTGGCCATCCCAGGGCATCAATCCAATCAAAAGCAAGCAATTCAGGCTGTAATCGTTTATCCCAGGCATCCTCAGGAAAAGAGTTAAAGGCTACGGCCAAATCGTAATCACTGTGTTCATTGGCCGTTCCTTTGGCTTGGGAACCATAAAGCCAAAGTACGTCAATGCGGGCATCTGATTTTGCCAAAGCAATCAATTTTTCAATAATATTATCCTCTATTGGTGTAATCATTTTTACAACGGATGTTATGATGAATCAATTTCGCCAAATTTCCTCCTCTTCCCACTCCTTTATATTTCTCAAGCTGCTACTTAGATGAATACCTACGCCGATAATATTCTTGTTTTTAAGTTTATAAGGCATAAAATATTCTTTTTGCCTGATTTGCTCCAAGGCTTGTTTCGCCGATATATCCAGTTTGAATTCAAAAATATAAATAGTATCGGGCATTTCAATCACACTATCAATGCGGCCATTGCTTGTGCAAACTTCACTTTGAATGCGTAATCCCATTTGGGTAAAAATGAGATGTATGGCTGCATGATAAAATTTCTCCGTTGATGGTGATACCAGCTGATAGGGAATCGATTGAAATAGTACCTTGAGATTTTCCATTACCTCCGATATATTTCCCCTTTGAAAGGATTCCTCCATGTTAATGGCCAGTTCCAGTCCGGACGGCGCCATTTCTGTGCTGGTGTAGGCCTCCATCAAATATAACAACATGGTCTTTTTTACCTCATAATTGGGGTAATCCAGGATATATAATCCATTATCCAACCGGGATTGTATGGTTAGATAACCCGTTTGATACAATAAGCCGAAAATCCGCAGATCTTCCAGGTCATAAGAAATAAAATCCAGTTCTGTTTTCTTTTGATTTTCCAGATTGTACAGGCCCTTTTCCTTCAATAATTGAATTAAAAAAGTGGGGGTACCAGTTTCAAACCAATAATTATTGAATTCTTTTGATTTGAAAAATAGGTTTACAGATACCGGATTATAAACAGTTT
>BJGN01000199.1 GCA_014190515.1 Bacteroidota bacterium | reverse complement strand
AACTTTTCGAATTAATTCAATAAACATCAACCAATTTAATTATGAAAGCTGAACAGATTAAAGAATTATTTGCTCAATTTGAAGCCACAGCTTCTGAATATGAGGGAATTGAGTGCTGGAGTGCCAGAGAGCTCCAACATTTGTTGGGATATTCCAAATGGGAGAATTTCCAGAAGGTTATAGACAAAGCAAAGGAGTCTTGCAAAAATGCAGGTGAGCAGATTTCCGACCATCTTCCTGACGTCAGGAAGATGGTTCCAATTGGCTCTGGGGCTGAAAAAGAGATCGATGATATTCTTCTTTCAAGATATGCCTGTTACCTGATAGCTCAGAATGGCGATAGCCGTAAGGAGGAAATCGCTTTTGCACAGAACTATTTTGCCGTGCAAACCCGTCGGGCTGAATTGGTAGAGCAGCGATTATTAGAATATGAACGCGTTAAAGCTCGTGAAAAACTAAGCCAAACGGAAAAGCAGTTATCCGGTGTTTTATATGAACGAGGTGTTGATGAAAAAGGATTTGGAATTATTCGCTCCAAAGGTGATCAGGCGTTGTTTCGGTTGACTACACAACAATTAAAGAAAAAAATGCAAGTTCCTGATGGCAGGCCGGTGGCAGACTTTCTGCCTACCATTAGTATTAAAGCTAAAGACCTGGCTGCGGAAATGACAAGTTTGAACGTTCAAAACAAGAATTTGAAAGGTCATAATCCGATTGAAATGGAGCATGTTGATAACAATATAGCTGTCAGAGATGTGCTAACTAAAAGAGGTATTGTGCCAGAAAATCTTCCCCCGGCGGAAGATGTAAAAAAAGTTCAACGTAAATTGGCCAGTGATGGGAAGCAAGTGTTGAAAGACACCAGGAAGAAAAAATAACTCCGGAACTAATAGCAAATAAATATACTGCATGTCATGGTAAATACTCTTTTAACTCTGACACTGGATATTCCGGCTCAAAGTGAGCCACTTGATACCATGTTTTTAGCATATACTTGACTAAGGTTCATAACTATTTTATTCCCTAAGATCCCATGTTTTCTCCAAAACAAATTTCCTATATATCGCAGTGGGCTTAGGTGTATTACACAAAATTGTATAGAAGATATTCTTTGATGGAATCCATACATAATCGGCAATAAATCCTCCCTGATCTCCTGTATGATAAATCACCTTTTCTCCATTGAAATTTCCAATAAACCAACTATAACCAATAAATGAAGGGATAGAACTGTTCCAATTTTCTGGTTGATAAATAGTCCTTGTTTTCTTTATAATGTCTTCAGATAAAAAGACTTGTTTTTGTAATGCCTGTTCATATCTGTATAAATCACGAACCGAACTCCAGATGCCACCATTACCCGCAGCAGGAAAAGTTGGTTCTTCCCCATAATCATCTTCCTTAAATTGTCCGTTGTCCAAAACATAAGCATGGGCAACCCCGGTTTGCGGATATGGTCCGTCTGTAATCTTGCTATCCTTTAAACCTGATGTTTGAAAAATTCGCTGAATAATAAAATCTTGCCACCTGCTTCCCGTAACTTGCTCAATGATGAGCGCCAAAGCATTAAACGCAGGATTAGAATACTCAAAACGGGAACCAGCGTCGAAAGCCGTTGAATCATTAGCCAAAATTGGGGCAAAATTTTCATCATCCTTTGCTGTCAGATAAAATACCGAATCCAATCGCACCTTTCGACTATCAATCAATCCGGAGGAATGGTTCAATAAATGAACAATCTTCACTTTTCGACCTGTTTCCGGATTTTTAAAATTTGGAAAATACTTTTCCAGCGGATCCTCTAAAGAAAGTTTTCCCTCTTCTTCCAATATCATAATCCCATTCATAACAAAGGTTTTTGAAATGGACCCTGTGTTGAAAGACGTATTCGGGGTAATTTGCTCTTTTGTATTTAAATCTGCAAGACCATAACCCTTTTCAAATAAAACCTTCCCATTTTTCATCACCAAAATAGCTCCGCCAGGTTGGTCCGCCGGGAATTCCTTTTGAAAATAGGTATCTAACTGATTGCTTATTTGTTGCCATTCTGATGAAGGTTCACATGATAAAAGGGATATCAGAAGTAAATAAAGGGGCAAAGAACAGGTGGAAAATTTCATATTGGCACTGGTTTGTAACCAATATAACGAAATTTAAAGTAATTACAAAGCCAATTTGTAACTAAACATATCCTTGTTGTATGAAGCGTCTTATATTTTAAGTTAAATTTACATGAGCTTTTATTTCCCTCATTTCCCTTTAATCTATCTGTTTGAGCCAAAATAAAACGAATCAGTACAAAATAACGACCTTAACCGGACTAGCCATTGTTCTGGCCAATATGATCGGAACCGGTGCTTTCACCAGTCTTGGTTTTCAAGTAAAAAGCCTCCATCAGACCAGTACCATTCTGACGCTGTGGATGTTAGGGGGTGTCATTGCTTTATCAGGTGCTTTCAGCTACGCCGAGGTAGGTTCCAGTATCAAGAAATCGGGTGGTGAATACGCTTTTCTATCTCAATTATATAATCCCCTGATTGGATATTTATCTGGTTGGATTTCTTTAACCGTCGGATTTACAGCACCGATAGCCCTTTCGGCGATGGCCCTAATTTCCTATTTTCCTTACTTGTCAGTCAATCCAAGATGGGCAGCCATTGTAGTTATAGGCATCATAACATTTATTCATACCCGAAATTTAAAAACCAGCGCTATTTTTCAAAACTCAAGTACGGTAATTAAAATACTCCTGATTTTATTTATCATTGTTATGGGTGCCTTTTTACCCGGCATAATGCCTGAAACACCATCAAACGACTCCTCCTTTTTAGTTGAAATGATTTCTCCCGCCTTCGCCATTGCCCTTATTTATGTCGTTTATTCTTATTCAGGCTGGAATGCAGCTGCCTACATTACCAACGAATTTGAAAATCCATCAAAATCGCTGCCTATCGTACTTATTGGAGGTACCATTATAGTCACCATTTTATATACCCTATTGCAGTATATATTTTTAAAACATTTGACCTTAGGAGAAATGGAAGGCCAGTTAAATGTAGCCGCTTTAGCCGCACAGAAAATGTTTGGCAAAACCGTCGGTAATCTTTTCGGCTTAGCCCTTTCTATATCTCTCGTTTCAAGTGTCAGTGCTATGGTTTGGGTAGGAGCCAGAATTACTGCCAGTATGGCAAATGACCATTCTTTCCTTTCTTTATTTAAAATGCAGTCGAATCATTTGCCTGTCAGAGCTTTATGGCTACAATTTGGCATCAGTAGTTTGTTGATTCTTACAGGTACTTTCGAACAAATATTAGTCTATTGTGGTATTCTAATTTCTCTTTCATCCATGCTGGTGGTCATTGGTATCTATAAAATAAGAAAACAACCTGACAATAAAGAGGATACCGGATTTAAAAGTCCCTGGTACCCATTTTTTCAAATTATTTTTGTGTTATTAACCCTTTGGATGATTATTTTTACGCTCTATGATAAACCATGGGAATCTCTGGCGGGAATGATTAATCTGCTCATTGGTATGGCCACTTTTTATTGGGGTCACTTTAAATTAAAATATTTTCAAAAATGACACGGGATGCAGAAACTTATTTTTTAGAAGGTTGTGGACGATGTTCTCTCGGTGGAACCCCGGAATGTAAGGTTCATACGTGGGCTAAAGAGTTAGAACTTTTAAGAAATATTGTACTGGAATGTGGTTTAACTGAAGAATGCAAATGGGGCCAACCCTGTTACACCCACCAAAATCATAATGTCCTTATGATTAGCGCATTTAAGGATAGTTGTATAATCAGTTTTTTAAAAGGTGCCTTATTAAATGACCCAAAAAAAATATTAATCTCACAAGGTGAAAATGTTCAGGGTGGCCGAATTATTAAATTCACTCATCCCAATCAAATATTAGCCATTCAAGATACCCTAAAGGAATATATATTTGAAGCCGTGGAAATAGAAAATGCCGGATTGAGGATTGAGCTAAAAAAGACATCTGATTACCCTGTACCTTCGGAACTCCAACAGAAATTCGAGGAAAATGAAGCGTTTAAAGAAGCTTTTTACGCTTTGACTCCCGGTAGGCAAAGAGGATACCTCCTTCATTTCGCCGCACCAAAACAATCGAAAACCAGAGAATCAAGGATTGAGAAATGTTTACCCGCTATCTTCAATGGTAAAGGTATGCATGACTAGATACCTCGCTAATAACTCCTACGAATGCAGGTTATTGAACAAATAGCAAATATTTTTCTTCAAAATAAGTTTCCTTAAAATAGTTACTTAGCGGGTGTTTTTCCGTAATTAAATGCCTGGGCAAATCCTTTATCTCCCCATTTAATTGTCCCCCTTTAAGGGCAAACATACCGTTTGGAACGGCATGTACACTTTCCTTTTTTATGAGATGCATACACCATTCGGCCAATTGACCCAGGGGTGCAACGGCACGGCTCACCACAAAATCAACCTTTGATTTACTTTCTTCCGCACGTCCATGAATGGCGGTTACATTGTCCAGTCCCAAGGCATCGGCAACTGCCTGAACTACTTGAATTTTTTTTCCCGTTCCATCCATCAAAATAAATTGAGTTTCAGGAAAAAAAATGGCTAAAGGAATGCCGGGAAATCCTCCTCCAGTACCAAGATCCAATACTTTTGCTTCTGGTTTAAATTGGATGTATTTCGCAATAGCTAATGAATGTAAAACATGGTGAGTCATAATTTCTGAAATATCCTTTCTGGATATTACGTTGATTTTACTGTTCCAAT
>BJGN01000198.1 GCA_014190515.1 Bacteroidota bacterium | reverse complement strand
AGGTATTCAAAAAGAATTTTACCCTTTTCATTCACAATCATAACCGTGGGCACTGGCATTATTTCAGAAGTTTCTCCTTTCTGTCCTTTCGTTGCGATAAAGCCTTTAAGCATTAGCGGGGTTTTGAAGCCTATACCCATTTGCTGAATAAACTTTGCGTCTGGGTCGGAAAGTAGCGTATAATTTATACTTTCTTTGCTCTCAGTAGTTTGCAAGTTTCGGTAATCATCAGGGCTTATGGCAATCATTTGATAACCTAAGTCTAAAATTTCTTTCTCTATTTTGACTAAGCCTGAAAGTTGAACACTGCAATATGGACACCAACCGCCACGATAAAACACTAAAACAGTGGGCTTATTGCCTAATAATTTGCTAAGTTCTACTTGTTTGCCTTCTGAATCTTGAAGGGTTGCTTTTGGAATTGATTCGCCAATAAGCAATGGGCAAATGTCTTCAGCGTTTTCAGGCACTTGTGCCGATACGCTTGTAGAACACCAAAAGCAAAGAATGCCAAGAACAGATTTAAGAAATGATTTCATAAATTACTTTTTTGAAAATTTTTGACCAAATTCAATAAGTTGATTCGGGTTATGATAACCAACAGTTTGACCAACTACTATCCCGTTTCCGTCAATGAATAATAATGACGGAAAACTCCTAAGAGCATATTTTTGCATTAGCATCTTGCCTTCACCTTGCTCACCATCAAGAGCCACATTCACAAAATTTTCATTGTAAAATGTTCCAACTTCTGCACTTGAAAAAGTATTCTTTTTCAGTTGCTTACAAGGTCCACACCAAGTGGCGTAAATGTCTAAAAAAATCAATTTGTTTTCTTTTTTTGCAATTTGCAGGGCTTCTTCCCAAGTTCCGTTATGAAACTGGATGCCATCTTCTGTGTCGGCTTTGAAATCCACTTTTGGATTTGCAAAGGCATAAACAGCCACCATTGCGATGGCTGAAAATGCTATAACTATTTTACTGTGCATCTTTAATTCTCTTTATTTTGAAGTTTATGAACAAAATACCAAACAGGCACCCCATAAGCGATGTGTCTTACCATAGAGACAAGTGGAATAATTGCCGCCATTTTAGTACCTGCGATGCCTGCACCTAATAGCGGAAACATAAAAAACCAAACAAGTGCAACTGTTTCGGCTGTAACAAATAAGAGTGTTCTTAGCCAAGTAGGACTCCACAAAGATGGAGCTATGCCTGCATATAAAATAGCTAATAGAATTCCATTTGAAAAATGACCAAAAACTCCATAGGCAAAGCCTAAACCTGTTTTTTCACCCAAAAGTCCAGGTATATCCCACCAGGTTCCTGTAAAAAAGAAACCAATGATATCAAAGGCAATTGTGCCTATAACACCACCAATGATGGCGTTTTTCCAATTTATTTTATTTGTGTTCATCTCGATAAATTTTAAAGGTTAATAATTTAAAGCTCAGGAGCAATTGGAAAATCAATTGGGAAACCTGTCAAATTATGGATGTAATTGCTGATAATTTTATCGCCAATGATAATCACCACATCAATCAAGTTGGCTTCCGTGTAACCTGCTGCAAAAAAGGCGTCTTTGCTTTCTTCGCTTGCTCTGCCACGGTTTTCTACCACAGAAGCTGTGAATTTTACCAAAGCATCTAATTTAGGGTCAAACGATGCAGAACCTTTACGCAATTCAATTACCTGCTCATCTGTGAATCCGTTCATTTTGCCCAAAACCGTATGAGCCGATTGACAATAACGACAGCCATTGATTTGGCTTGTTACCAAATTGATTACTTCTCTTTCTTTGGCTTTAAGGGTGGTTTTTCTGTTTTGTAAGGCCAAATAATCGCCTAATGCTGTTTCGTTCTTGGCATAGTACGCATACAAATTTGGGACAAAGCCTAAGCCTTTTTGAAGATTATCAAAAATTGCTTGATTATTTTCCGATACTATTCCACGGGTAGGAACTGTGAATTTTGTCATCGTTTTAAAATTTAAAATGTTTATAAATTAATTACGATGCAAAGATGCGATGGAAAGGAGGGGGCAAGTTAGGTAATAATGCCCGAAGAGTTGGCAATACTTCCCAAATGCATTTTTTTGAAGTCAGAAGGGCTAATTTGCTCCATTTTTTTGAAAAAACGACTGAATGTCTGTATGTCCTCAAAGCCAAGTTCGTAGGCTATTTTCTTTATAGGCTTATCCGTGTACCTAAGCATTCTCTTTGCTTCTAAAACCTTTCTTTCGTGTATGATATGCAATGGACTCTTTTCAGAAACTTGTGAAAAGATATTTGCCAATGTTTTTACTGACTTGTTTAGTAGGTCTGCATATTCCTTAACTGAGTGTTTTGTTTTGAAGTGTTGTTCTACTAAAAATTGAAATTCTCTGACAATATCTACCTCTTTAAATTTTAATTTAGTAAGATTCATTTGTGATTTATAGATACGGGTACAAAGTATGATAAACCTTTTCAGCATCATTTGAAGCATCTCTAATTGCAGGTCGTCTTTTGACTGCATTTCAATTTGAAACATACGCCAAAATGTTTCAAATTTATCCGTTTCGTCTTCTGGTATTTGAAAGTAAGGTAATTGATTTGCTCCATAGAACAAAAGTCCTTTGCAACTCACCTCGCTATCGTGGTCTTTTACACAATAAAACTCACGGTTAAATTTTATGACTCTTGCGGATTCTAAATTGTTGAATTCAATTTTGTGGAAAGATGTAAGGCAGATTACAGAGTTATTATGCAGATGCAGATTCATTCCTTCAAAATCAATGTCTGTCTTTTGTCCTCTAATCCAAAGAAATGTAAGTGGGTATGACAGCATATTATCAAAAGTCAGCGAACTGCCTTTTTGAAGGTCGGTTAATTCAATAAATTCGTTATTCTGTCCCTTGTATATCATTAGAAGTTGTTGTTTTAAAATGGCAGGTACCGTTTGTCTTGCTATTGAATATGGTATCACTAATTTTTTTTCTTCGCGAATTTATCCAATGCGTTTCGATAAGAAATATCTAGAAGGTGTTTCACCAAATCTAAGTTTTAACTGTCTGGATTATTGATACAAACCCAACCCAACCAAGCATAAATTGGGTGAGGCATAACTAATCCTGTATTGGAAAAATCAAAATCAAGTTCAACTATATCGCCTTTTGCAGGTCGCTTTGGCATTTCCCCAAATAAGAATTGATATTGCTTTTTGCCTACACCAATACTCAAACGATAAATTCCGTCTCTGTCTAAACTAGATGCCTTATCATTCGGACCGTCACTTTCTTTAATAGTGGCAAAGTATATTCCTTTTGGCAATGAATCATCGGGATTATAAAAGAAACTACGTTCACGATACGCATCTGCTACGATTACACCTTGATAGTTGTCTAAAATCCAATGTTCTAATTGCTTTGCGTTCATACTTAAGTATGTCTGAAAACTTTTACCCGTATCATTTACTCTTTGTTAATTGAAGTCCAATGTACACTAAATGCCAAAATGAGTTTTATAGAAAAGAACTGCATTATCAGTTGGGCCAAAGGGTCGTTATAATTTAAAAGAGTAGATAGAATCAAGGACAAAAGCAAAAGTGTTACAGCAACTATTCTTTGGTTGTTGGGGGATTTCAAACGCAAGACAATGATTGAGCAAGCCAGCGTATATAAAGATATACCCAAAATCGCTACTAACTCATCTGGGAAAATCCAAATTAATAGCAATGGTTGTACCAGGTGGAAAAGAACAAATAAATACCGTTTTCTTAATGATTCGGCATAATAGTTATTTGTCCCTGACGTAAAGTTAGCAATAACGCCACCTCCAATATCAAGGGCGAGGATCGTGAGTACCATTTTTTTAATAACTGAAAAGTCTGCATTCCATTTAAACAAAAGGGTCAGACAAGCTAATGATACAGAGCCAATTACAATGGCCAACAAGTCCAAACCTGTGGTTTCACGTCCGAATAGTTCACGATAAAACCGATGAACCTTAATCTTGTTTCTTTGAACATTTAACATAGGAACAAAAGTAGTTAATTAGTACCTCACCTCTCTTTTTGACCTAAATTGCGAGCTATTTTCAACCAATCTGCTCTATGTTTTTCAGTTGACAATTTAACCGATCCAAAATAAGTAGTTTTGACAGGGCTTATTCCTGAGAACCCTAAGATTCCTTTTCGCATGATTTTTCCTCCGGGATCTCCAATGATCCACTTGTAATACCAGGGCGGTGCATCCATTGTAGAAATGATTCTTGCTGATTTTCCTGTTAACAACTTATCCCAGCCAACGATTTTTTTGCCCATGCGGTCGTGATACTTAAAGGCAAACCCGGGTGAAAATACCATTTCAAAAAACAAACGCAACAAGGCAGGTAAACCACCCCACCAAGTAGGATAAACAAATACTAAATGATTCGCCCAAGAAATGAGCTCTTGTGCTTTTAATACATCACCTTCGGGTTCATATATTTTTTCATGCCCGTAACGCAGGTATTTATCCAGTTCCATATCCCGCAAATTTAGGATTTGAACGTGATGACCGAAGGAACATGCGCCCTCTTTGTATGCCTCTGCTAATGCGGAACAGAAACTATTTTCCCTGTTGTGTGCATTGATAATTAGTATATTCATTTACTTTGATTCAAGTTTTTTTACAAAGTTGAAAAACATGGTTGGCATCACACTGAACAAATGTTAAGAAATCACTTCTGCAACTCTTTTCTCAATCTACTCAAATGCTGAGGTGTGATACCGAGAAACGAAGCAGTGTATTGAAGGGGAACGCTCAGAAGAATCTCCGGGTTTTCT
>BJGN01000197.1 GCA_014190515.1 Bacteroidota bacterium | reverse complement strand
TCCATCTGGGTACTATATTTATCTGTGCATCTTCTGCTTCGCCCCAGCTTTTGTTTACTTTTTCAACAGAAACTTTTTGAGGATTGGAAAGTGTTGAAGAGGCGTATAAATATGGATTTGATTCATTTTTATTAGGATAACGAGCACGGATTGCCCTATTTCCGTTTACGAAAAGCTCTCTAAAATTCCATGGATTGGATGGTATTTTAGCATATTTTTCTGGTGCATGAGCATCTCTTTTCCAACCTTTTGCCTCAGGCACATCTGTGTACCATATACCATTATCGTTTTTTATCCATTTGCCTGAAAAGCGCTTACCTCCACTCAATATAACCTTTTCTCCCTCAGCAGCTTTCCAGATAACTGGAGCAGATTTTGTGCCAGAGTCTTCAGGCGAAAATTCAATAGTTTGGTTCAGATAATACACTCCTCCCCTAACAATAACCTCAATAGGAACATCGGACTCCTTTTGTTTTTCTAATTTAACTGCTTTTTGTGCAGCTTCAAATCCAGCAAATGGAAGTCTAAGGGTTCCCGTATTTTGATCATTTCCATCTAAGGATATATAAAATCTCTTTACCTTTTCTGAGGATAGCTGAAAAGATAAAAAAGTTAAAATCGAAAAGATGTACCCTAAAAAACATAAAAATCTGAGCATATAAGTAGTTTTAGCAAAAGAACAATTAATTATTTGCTGAGGAATCATTCATTGTTCACAAGATAATGCTGAAATTAAATATATCAATACCCTGGATTCTGAACAAAACCCGGATTTTTATTCACATCTAATTCAGCCTGAGGAATAGGCCAAAGATAATTTCCAGGCTTAAATACTCTGGGATTATCCATAATTTTAAAATTACCTGAAATATCCAACAAAGAATTAAAGGAGGAATAATCTAAAGAACTATTGGCATCCAGAGAAGGCACAGGTAGTTTATAATATATATTTTTGTTTAGTGCTTTTCCGAATAGAATACCATTCATAACCTTTTCTGCAATTTTCCACCTGCGAATATCAAAAAGTCTCAACCCTTCTCCAACCAGTTCCACTTTTCTTTCCCTCCGAATAATGGATCTCAATTCTGCCTGATTTGTAGTAGTAATGGCAGGATAAAGCGTTGTTTGTGTTGGATTAACTCCATAACCGCGTGCGCGGACCAGGTTAATTGCATTTAAAACAGAGGCATCAATCTGGTTTAATTCAACTTTTGCTTCTGCGTAAGTTAATAAAACTTCAGCGTACCTGATTAGCATAAAGCCCAATTCAGATTGGGTATTCAATACAAGGTCAGCCTGATCAAGATATTTTTTCAATAGAAATCCTGAATAAGTTGAAAAGGCGTTGGTTACTTCTAAATTGGCCATTCTGCCCGGAGTAGGTGTATATCTTTGACATGTTGTACTGTCAGGATGGAAAGTCACATTGAAAGTAATCCCACCTGTACCGAACCATACGTCTCCATCACCAAGTAATGCCTGTCGCATTCGGGGATCTCTGTTTTTAAATGGATCGGCAGAGGAATATAAGGGAGATTTATCGATTGTTTTACCATCTATACATTCATAGCTGTCAGCCGCCGCTCTGGTAGGGACTATACCTGAAAATCCGCTTGAGTTTCTTGCCTGCATATTTGCTGATATTGCATTTACTCTTACAGTTTGTTTATAATCATAAGATAAAATGGACTCTCTTGAATTTTCTCCTGCATAAGTAAACAAATTCCTGTAATTCGGATAAAGAGAATGATAACCCATAGCAATAACCTCATTAGAAGCACTTGCTGCAATATCCCATTTAGCATAATATAATGCCATTCTGGATTTGAAAGCCAAAGCAGCTGTTTTTGTAGCACGACCTACATCTAAACCCGTATGAGAGATAGGTAATTTTATAGCAGCAGTATCTAGTTCACGAAGAATGAAATTAAGGATTTCCGTCTGAGGCGTTCTGGGTAAAAATGCTTCTTTTGCATTTAAATTTTTTTCAACCAGAGGGACATCCCCAAAGAGAGAAATTAAATTTCCATAATAGTAAGCACGCAAAAATCTTGCTTCCCCCTCTATCCTGTTATAAAGTGCTGCATTAGTTACAGGTTTTGCTTTTGACATATTTTGCAGTAAGTTATTGCACCTACCTATACCTGTATAATATTGCGTCCAGATACTTGTGATAATAGGTGTACCAGGCGTATGCTGTCCCAAGCCAATGTTTTGTATATCAGAAGCAGGTCGATACCACATAACATCAGAGGTTGCATCAATCAGCATCTGAATTGGAAATCCCCCGTTAGTAAAGGATAAATTATTGTAAGCAGCATTTACAGCAAGTAAAAGCTCATCTGAAGATTTAAAAAAGTTTTCGGTACTTGGCTGATCTTCCGGATACAAGTTTAAATAGTCTTTATCGCAACTAAAGAAACCCAAAAACAAAAACAGGGAAATGATATAATGGCTATTTTTCATTATCTTATTTTTTTAAAATTATTTTAAACTGACTCTTAAGCCGGCAACATAAGATGTTACCTGCGGATAATTAAAAGGGTTACCCAAAGGTGCTTCTGGATCATATCCTGGCATTTTATCCCAGGACAAAATATTCTGACCGCTTAAATAAACCTTAAATAAAGAGAAAGGCGTTTTTTTCAGCAAGGAAGGAGAAAGGGTGTACCCAATCGATAAGTTCTTTAATTTCAGAAAAGAGGCATCAGTTACCCAATAACTTGAATTTTGTTGGTTATTTGTTTGTGAAATAAAAAACCTCGGGTAGGTAGCGCTTAAATTTTCCGCTTCAGTTTTAGTAGTACTCCATCTGCCAAGGTGAATATCCCTGACACTTCCCGCATTGAAGAATGCCCAGGAAGCATCTTGATTTTGATACCCATTGTATTTACCTACACCCTGAAAGAAAAGAGTCAAATCAAATCCTTTGTATTCAAAAAAGAAATTTGCACTATAGGTGTACCTGGGTATTCTGCTTCCTATTAAAACTCTGTCGGATGCATTAATTATACCGTCCTTATTTTGATCAACATAGCTAATATCTCCAAGTTTTACGGTTCCAAATTGTTTAGGACTGTCCGTAAGTTGAGCCTGATTAAAAAATAAGCCATTCGCTTGAAATCCAAAAATAGAACCAATTTCTTGTCCCTCCTGAGTAATCTGGAACCCAGAGATATAAGGGCCAGTTCCTTTAAGATCTATTACTTTATTTTTTACATCTGAAAGAACCCCTACGATATTAAACTTAAAATCTTTACCTATTCTATCATTGTATCCAAGTTGAAAATCCCAACCTTTATTTTCTACTTTTCCAGCATTTTGGACCCCTGGTGAAAGTCCAACAATTAATGGAATGGGCAAAGTAAGTAAAATATCATCTGTATTTTTTATATAATAGTCAAATTCTATATTTAACTTACTAGCTAAAAAAGCAGCATTTAAACCAAAATTTAGTATTTTGGAAGACTCCCAGCTAATTTCTCTGTTTGCCACATTATTTTGAGCTGCAACACTTATTATATTGTTATTTAGAACGCCCTGCCCCAAGGATATCGATGATATATAGGGGTAATTCCCAATATTCTGATTACCAAGCTCACCATAAGAGGTTCTAAATTTCAATAAATCAAGCCATTTAAAATTATTCATAAATTTCTCCTTGGTAATAATCCATCCTGCTGAAAAGGATGGAAAAAAACCGTACCTTTTATATTCCTCTGCAAATCGCGAAGAACCATCATACCTTGCGTTTAACTCTAAAAGATATTTGTCGCTCGCCACAATATTTATGCGACTAAAAAGAGATCTAAGCGCCCAGGCACTGGCGTCTCCACTAACATTCTGATTGAGTGCTGGATATGCATTTAATTGAAGCAAATCGGGAAATAAGGTAAGTTCTCTGGATGCTAAAAAAGTTTGATTTCTACTATCTGTTTGTTCCGCACCCAATAGGATATTAAAATCTAATCCCTTAAAAGAATTGGCATAATTTACCTGAGCCTTTAAATAATTCGTAAGCGTATTTGAATTTGAGTTTGATAAAGTTGGTTTATTTGGATTACTAAATAAAAGTGCTTTTGTATCAATATTAAAATAATTAATTTTACTCTGGTTATTACTTGTGAAACCCGTTGAAAAATTAGGTGCATAATTAAGATTAATATCTAAGCCTTTTAAGGGAGTAAAAGTTGTCTGAAAATTAATAAACGCTGTATTTACTGTGGAGTTATTAACCCCTGAGTCAAAAGAATATGCTAAAGGATTTCCCCCCTCCCAGCCCGGACCCCATGAACCGTCAGAATACTTAGCTGCATAAATAGGAGGTACTCTGTAAACCTGGCGAAATAGTTCACTATAACCAACACTCGGGGTAATATTATTATCTTTCCGAAGGTTTATATCAAACTGAAACTTTAGTTTTTCCGATACTTTATAATCTGCATTCAAGCGAAGGCTATATCTTTTAAAACCAGAATTATTTATAATACCATTTTGATTCATGCTATTTAAAGCAGCAAGTAATTTAATACGATCTGTACCTCCACTCAGGGTTAGATTATGCTGTTGCTGTAAACCTTTTGTAAATGTTGCTTTTTGCCAATCGACATTTGGATAATGGTCAGGATCTGTCTTATTTTTGTCGAGATATCCATTGATATATTCGTCTGTAAATTTAGGAGAACTACCTTCATTAATAAGTGCTTCGTTATACATTTTCATAAATCCAACGGCATCAAGATAAACAGGTTTATCACCAGGTCGCTGGCCTCCGTAAAAAGCATCATAATCAACTTTCATTTTTCCAGATTTACCTCTTTTAGAGGTAATAAGAATTAC
>BJGN01000196.1 GCA_014190515.1 Bacteroidota bacterium | reverse complement strand
ATTTTCCGTCAGGAGTAAAATCGGCGGAAAAACTGCTGCCTTTGTCAGTGCGGGTAAGCTGAACGGGGTCCATGCCTTCGCGAAACATCCATAACTCGCTGTCATAGCTGTTATTTGCCCAGTCGGTAGTGTTTTGGGAATACACAATGGTTTTTCCGTCTGGCGAAATTTTAGGCGCTGCAACAGATTTCAAGCTAATGACTTGTTCGAATGAAACAAGGGCGTTTTTTTGGGAAAACCCAAATGTAACTGCCAAACATATTATCAGTATCAAAATATTTCTCATTTATCTGGATGGATTTAGTATTAAAATTAAGATTTAATGCCGTCCAAAACAAATATCCGATGGATAATTAAATCCATAAAACCAATAAACTTTTATCAAATATCAATTGGACTGAAACTGACAAATATTATATTTCAACGATAATCAAACCAAGTAATTTCAATTTTAACGCTAACCCAAATAAATTTGCCATATAATCATGTTAAAGTTTTGAAAACAGACAGGTCATCTGAATGTTTAGTCCTCAGTTATTTTGCACATAATTATTGATTTACCAAACCAGATTTTGCGAATAAATTTAAATAGTGTAAAATTCTGTTAAACCAAGATTTAAGGCAATAGCAGTTTACCTATTAACCCATTCTTATTTTTCGCATAACTTACAGTTAATATTTAACTTTTACTTTTAAAAGTTAATTAAATTCCCTACCTTATTGTTTCTATTGCTTTTTTAAAAAAATGGACATGAAATGTAAAGCTATTCTCTTTGTAATTATCACAGCTTTTATAGCTGGTCATTGCATTGCCCAAACCAGCGAAGCACTCAATCAGCGTCGGATATTACTGCCAAATGGTTGGTCACTGACCCCGGTAGGAAAAAATTTATCCCTTGGTGATCTTCCATTAAATCTGGTAGTGAGTCATAATAAAAAATTAATGGCTGTAACCAATAATGGACAATCTACGCATACCATTGACTTAATCGACATTGAAAAAGGGACTCGTTTAGATAGTATTATTATAGCAAAAGCCTGGTATGGATTAAGTTTTAGTGAGGACGACAGATATATTTATGCTTCAGGGGGTCATGATAACAAGGTAAATAAATATTTGATTTCACAACATAAATTAAACCTTGTGGATTCATTTATTTTAGGAAAACCATGGCCTAATATGATAGGTACTGCCGGCCTGGATGTAGATGAGACCCTGCACAAACATTTATACGTGGTAACAAAAGAAGCAAACAGCTTATATGTAATTGATCTAATGACAAAAAAAATACTGGATAAAGTCAACCTGGGTGCTGAAGCCTACACTTGCAAATTATCCAGGGATAAATCGAAGTTATTCATCAGTTTGTGGGGAAATAAAAAAGTCCTGGTTTACGATGTTAAGGCTAAAAAGATAGTTTCGGAAATTGAAGTGGGAGATCATCCCAATGAATTATTGCTCAATAAAAAAGGTAATTTATTATTTGTTGCCAATTCCCAGGATAATTCTGTTTCTGTTATCAATACGAACAATAACAAAATACTTGAAACCTTACATGCGTCCCTCTATCCCAATTCACCCAGTGGTTCAACGAGTAATGGGATAGCGTTAAGTGAAGATGAAAAAACCCTTTATATTGCCAATGCCGACAATAATTGCCTGGCCGTATTTGATATAACTGTTTTGTCAAAGAGTACATCGAAAGGATACATTCCCGTTGGTTGGTATCCGACGAATGTTAAAGTGGTTGGCAAAAATATTTATGTTATCAACGGAAAAGGCCTGTCTTCGTATGCAAATCCCTTTGGACCCAATCCGGTGAATAAAACCCAAATAGTACAAAATCAGATGGGTGACTCTACCAAACCTGCCACAGTACAATATATAGCAGCTATGTTTCGGGGAACTTTAAGTATTATCCCGGAACCAGAGCCCGCTACCTTAGCTGTATATTCACAGGCGGTTTATAAAAATACGCCTTATTCAAAAGAAAAAGAATTATTGGCAGAGGGTGAAGAAGGTAATCCAATACCCATGAAAGTAGGAGATAAATCTCCGATTAAATATGTTTTTTACATTATAAAGGAAAACAGGACTTACGACCAGGTATTATCAGACATTAAAGGGGGAAATGGGGATACAAGTCTGTTACTGTTCGGAGAAAAGGTGACGCCAAACCAACATAAGATCGCCAGAGACTATGTTTTACTGGATAATTTTTATGTAGATGCTGAAGTAAGTGCCGATGGCCATAACTGGAGTATGGGTGCCTACGCAAATGATTATGTAGAAAAAAACTGGCCTGCATCTTATGGCAGTAAAGGCGGTACTACCGGTTCTTCTGGTACCCTAAAAATTGGTAATAACAGAGATGGTTTTATCTGGGATTTTTGTGCAAAATATAAGGTGAGCTATCGTTCTTATGGAGAATTCACGGCAGATTTGATGGGCACCAAAGCCAGATTAGATGTTTTAAAAGATCATCTGGCCCATTTTGCCTCTTATAATTTAAGTATTAGAGATACCACCCGTTTTTATCAATGGAAAAAGGATTTCGATTCTCTCCTCCTTAAAAATGCAGTACCCCATTTCTCGACGATCCGATTGGGGAATGATCACACAGAGGGTATGCGTGCTGGGAGACCAACCCCTTATGCCCATGTGGCAGACAATGATTTAGCCGTAGGCATGCTGATAGATCATTTAAGCAAAAGTCCTGTCTGGAAGGAATCGGCCATCTTTATTCTGGAAGATGATGCCCAAAATGGACCAGATCATGTGGATGCACACCGAAGTACTGCCTATTTGATAAGTCCTTATGTTAAACGAAATTATGTGGATCATACCATGTACACAACGTCGGGCATGTTGCGGACAATGGAGCTGATATTGGGCTTGCCACCAATGACCCAGTATGATGCTGCGGCCACACCCATGTGGCGTTCCTTTACAAAAACACCTGATTTCACCCCATTCAATCATTTACCTTCAAACATCGATTTTAACGATAAAAATCCTTTAAATCCGGGTATTTCAGCTGTTTCGAAATTATCGGAAAAATTTGATTGGAGCCGAGAAGATAAAGTTCCGGATTTGGTAATGAACGAAATATTGTGGCAGGGAATTAAAGGTAAACCAGCGCCATCACCCGTTCGTGCCGCATTTTTGAAGATAAATGCAAAAGAAGAAAAAGAAGAAAAGGAGTAGTCATTTTATGTTGACATTATTAGCGTCCTTCATTTTATTGTTTGTTTATCAAAATGCTTTTAGTCAAGTTGCATCTAATCGAAATTGGATAGATACAGAAATAAATTATACTGATTCTAATGGAAATGTCGCGAAGATTATACATAGTTTTCCCAAAGGAGGTGGGGAGGTGTATAAAAATGGGGAAAAATATAGTTATGTTGTTTTTTGGACGCGTGTGTTTAATCAATCTGCCACTCCGCTTGAATTAAAGGTCAAATTTCCTGAAGTTACCTTTTTTAATTGGCCCAATGATTATATCCGAATTGTTCTGCCTAAAGAGACAATGCTTATGGATAAAGTGCATGCCTTTGATTACGGACTGACCCATTTGCAATCTTTTTTAAATGATAAGTCCAAACAATTAAATTTCCTCCAAAAGAGGATAAACGCCAACCAAGAACATATTTTTTATTTCATCGTTTTCATGCATATAAAAAACTGGGGACCTGCCAGAGCGAAATTTGAATTGAAGGACCAGGCATTATTTTATAATATCAGTATGGGATCAGACGCTACTATGATTCCCTGTGGGCGTCTTTATTTTAAAAGATAAAAGTTATGGTTTTGTAATTTTATACTACTGGGACTTTTTCTGATTTTTCTGCCCTAAAATTATCTGGGTTAAAATATTTGATATGCTAAAGGACTAAAGAATAACGAACTAATTAAATTGACTTTCAATAAGGAAACATATGGGGAAACATTCATAAAAATCCTCCGCTTCGTTTTCATTCATTCATCATAATGGTCACTATTTCAACAAAGTATCCAGAACTGCTAAATGGGTAGTTCATTCGCGAAAAAATTAAACCTTTGACTTTTAAAAAAGTCTAATATGATAATAGCATAAATAAAATTTTAAATTATATTTTATGAAATTATTGATATCATTAATAATGTTGTTTGTTCTATCTTGTAAAAAAGACAACACAACATTCCAGCCTGTTTCTTCGGCCTATAGAACTACGAAATCCATCGCTTACAATAACGTAAATGTCAATTTAATCATAGACAAACCCGCAGGCAATCAGTTTGATGTATTCATTATCTATCACGGCACGGTGCAAAGCGATTCAGATATTTTGACTGCTGCCTGATGTATAAAAAAATTATCAATTGAGATGAAATTATTTATATTTTCCTTACACAAATACTAAAAAAAAATGATTAGTATAAAAATGATTGGTAAGATTCATTGACAGCTTTTCCAGACTAATAAATCCATTGCCTTACGTTGTGACAGGTTGATGAATCCTCTCCGGTTTTTCCCTAGCACTTTTGCAATATAATCAGATACAGGCTATTACACTCTATTTTCACTAACTATATTTGTAGCTTATATATTAAACCAATACATACTGCTGGTATCAACAGTCAAAACAGATTAATACCAGCAGTTTATTATGCTTTTAAGGCTTAAATGCCAGGACCGCCACCCCCTGGAGTGAGTTGAAGCTGGAAATCTACGGATTTAACGGTGCTTCCCTTAGTTCTAACCTGCGCTTTCAGATTTATGGTCATTCCCAAGGATTCCTTGGCAAAAGTTGAAGGAATGCCAATAAAGAACTTAATATCCTTCGCACCAGTGATAG
>BJGN01000195.1 GCA_014190515.1 Bacteroidota bacterium | reverse complement strand
TGAATTAAATCTGAGGTATCCATAAAAATATGGGTAATGTTTCCTTTTTTATCAATGATGGGGCGTAAGGAAGTGAAAAAGGGACGGGCGGAATATTTTCCATCGGAAGTCTTTTTCACTTCTGCTTTACCCCGGATAGGATGGAAACAGTATAAAGTATTATTTAAAAGCTGAAATGAATATCGGACATCCATTTCTTCACAAAAATAATCGCCCAGCCAGCCCTGTGCATCTTGGATGCTCATCGGCAAAGTTTCTGATGTCATTTTAGTGGAAGTTGTCTTTGGCATTTCATTTTCCTGAGAAAGAGAAAATAAGAGGGACATGATTTTTTCCGTTGTTTTTATGGCATCAAAGGAGCTATAATTACTTTTAAGTATAATCACCTGATTCGTTGAGGGTATCCAGGTAAACGCGGTACGGTAGCCAGCACTTGACCCGGTATGTTGCCAAAAGGGAATATTCATAAAAGTATCATTTTCAATGCCTAAAGCATAATTAAGGGTGTCGCCATTAGTCAGAATGGCTTTTTTAAGTAAAGAATAAATGGGTGGTTTTCCCTGTTTTCCTGCATTGGTTAAATGAATAAACCATTTTTCGATATCGTCGAGAGACATATAAATGCCCCCTTGTCCAAAGGCAGTGCTATTGTCATATACAGCAGTCCATTGGTTATTTGAAGGACTATAAGAATTTGCCATATCTGGAAAAATTTCACCTTGTTTATCCATGACAAAAGATTTGTTCATACCTAAAGGTTGAAATATTTTGTCATTCAAATACGCCTCATAGGATAAATTGCTTACTTTTTGGATAATTTCCGCCAATAGCATATATCCGGTGTTACAGTAACTAAAGGCAGAACCAGCGGGAAAATTTTGACCTTCTGACACCTCTACCAACAGCAGGGCATCTTCTTGAAAAATAGGATGGCCCATTCTACCTCCCTGAAGGGCAAGTTTACTGTATATTTCCCTTAATCCACTGGTATGCTGCATCAATTGTAGAATAGTTATATCTCCGCTCGATTTATTTATAAGGGTTGGAAAAAAGGTTGAAAGCTTATCTGATAAGGCTAATTTTTTCTCTTTAATCAAATGAAGGATAGCATAATTGGTGATGTGTTTAGCCACAGATCCTAAGTCTGAAACGGTCGATTCCCTGAAAGGAGTTCCATTTTCCAGATTAGCCATGCCATAACTATTTCTGAAAGAAACATTACCATTCGTAATAATACTAAGTGAAAAGCCGGGATGCTTTGTATGATCTTTTTCCTTAAATAATGCATCCATTTTTATGGAAAGGCTTTCCTGCTGAGCTATAACACAAACGGAAAGATTGCCTAAGGCAATTATCATCAAAATTTTCAAAGGCAGTGAATTAGTCATATTCTGGAATAATTTTAGCTTTAAATTATAAATAAATAGTTAAATTAAGGCTATTATTCCAATACAAATCGATGAAAACTTTTAATCCCCTTCTCTTTTTTAAAGTATTTTGCTTGGTTGTCATCTTACAAAGCGCTTGTGAGAATGAAAATTCAACAGATTATACTACCTGGAAATATTATAATGGCACGCCTGGGGCATTAAAATATTCTTCGCTCAAAGAAATAGATACCCTGAATATTTCTTCCTTACAACCCATCTGGACTTATCAAACCGGAGATGCTGACACCGCGGCAAGATCTCAGATTCAGACAAATCCAATCGTTATTAATGGTGTCCTTTATGGTATCAGTCCACAATTAAAGCTTTTTGCCTTGAAGGCAGAAAATGGAAAGGAAATATGGGTTTTTGATCCGACCAAAGAGTGGAAAAACGGACCAACTGACAGAGCGTCTTTTCATAACATGATTAATGCCCGTGGACTTTGTTATTGGACCGATAATAAAGGGGAGGAAAGATTATTTTATACCGTCGGTTCTTTTACCATCGCTATAGATGCAAAAACAGGAAAACCGATGACTTCTTTTGGCGAGGGTGGAGCTATCGATTTACACCAAAATCTCGGGAGAGAGGTATCCGATTTGATTGTTGTAAATACATCACCAGGCGTTATTTATAACGATTTGTTAATCCTGGGAACACGGGTTGACGAAAATTCTCCTGCAGCGCCTGGTCACATTCGTGCGTACGATGTACGAACAGGTAAGATGAAATGGATTTTTCATACCATTCCCCAACCTGGCGAACATGGATATGATACCTGGGAAGATAAAAATGCCTATAAATATGCAGGGGGTGCCAATGTCTGGAGTGGATTTTCATTGGATGAGAAAAAGGGGGTGATTTTTGCAGGAACAGGTTCGGCCGCCTATGATTTTTATGGTGGAAACAGGAAAGGTTCCAATTTATTTGCTAATTGTCTCTTGGCTATTGATGCAAATACAGGTAAAAGAAAATGGCATTTTCAATTTATTCATCACGATGTCTGGGATAAGGATTTACCTACTCCACCCGTACTCACCTCCCTGGAGAGAGATGGAAAATCGGTGGATGTGGTCATTCAAACCACTAAAAATGGACAGATATTCGTTTTTGACAGAGAGAATGGAAAGCCCTTTTTTCCAATTGTAGAAATGAAGGTACCCACAAATTCCGATCTGGAAGGGGAGAAGCCCTGGCCTACCCAACCCATTCCCTCTTTACCTGAACCATTCTCGAGGCAGACATTGACTGCATCGGAAATAAATCCTTATTTGGAAGGGGATGAAAGAACTTGGGTTGAAGAAAAAATGGCCACTTTACGGTATGGGCATGCTTTTGTTTTGCCGGGAAAAACCCCGTCCTTAATCTATCCGGGTTTCGATGGTGGAGGAGAATGGGGAGGTTCGGCCGTTGACCCTCAGGAGGATATTTTATGGGTAAATAGCAATGAAATGCCATGGATAATGGAAATGAAAGCAGTAAAAAAGAGGGAGGTTAAAGAAGAAACTATTTATGCTGCTGGAAAACGACTGTTCGAGGAACAATGTGCAGTCTGTCATGGGGAAAATAAAAAGGGTTTGGGAAATAATCCTTCTTTGGAAAATATATCATCAAGATATAATCAATTAACCTTAACTACTCTTTTGAATAGTGGGCGACGAATGATGCCTTCTTTTAAAAGACTTCCCGATGCTGAAAAGGCGGCCATTGCTACTTATTTATTAGCATTGCCAAATGGAAAGCAAGCGTATGTTGAAAGGGACAAAAGAAAAGAAACTGCTTATGACCAGGTTCCATATAAAATGGCAGGTTATAATAAATTTTTAACGCCAAAGGGTAATCCTGCAATTTCTCCGCCCTGGGGTTCGTTAAATGCTATAAATCTCAAAACTGGGAAACTATTGTGGAAAGTGCCATTAGGAGAATACCCGGAATTGAAAAAAAAGGGAGTTACTCCAACAGGTACAGAAAATTATGGTGGGCCAGTTGTAACGGCTGGAGGTTTAGTTTTTATAGCAGGAACGCCTGATAAAATGTTTAGAGCATTTAATAAAATGAACGGAAAGCTTGTATGGTCGTATGAATTACCTTTTGCCGCTTTTGCCACCCCTGCAATGTATAAAATAGGTGATAAACAATTTATTACCATTGCTTGCGGAGGTGGAAAATTAAAATCAACATCTGGTGACGCTTATGTTACCTTTGCCATTCCATATTAATTTTTCTAACTTTAAAATGATTACTAATGCGAAAATTGTGTTTTTTATTGTTCCTTGGTTTGAATGCAAGCCTTTTAACTGCACAGGATGATCTTCCGGGATCGATTATCAAAACAAATCCATTTGGATTAGCTTTTGGAAACTTTAATCTTGCCTATGAAAAGGTTTTAAGTGAATCATCCTCTATTATTGTTAAAGCAAAATATACCTATAAGTTTTTAGGACTTAAGGTAAATGTTGCCGGCGTCGGTGCGGGTTACCGTTACTATCTCTCCCATGCTAAAAAGCCAGCACCTGGTGGCTTCTATGTGAATCCAGAAATTGCCTATAATACAGGTTCTTCGGGCGAATTTAATTATGGCACCTTTGTGGTAGGAGGTGAAATTGGTTATCAAATTGGTTCAAAAAAAGGGGTGGTTTTTGATGTTGGCATCGGTCCAAAATACACTACCTTTTTTGGAAGTTTTGATCAGCTCGAATTTGATGGTTTGGATAATGCAAAAGCAAGTATACTTTTACCCGGCATAACGGTAGCTGTAGGTTACGCATTTTAATTATATTTGTTGCCCTTAAGTTAGTTTAAGGGCAACAAATATTAAGTTATGATTTCATACAATGCTAAAGATTGGTTTACATTTATATTTAAAATACATAAAACAGAAACGCTGCAACGCCTTCTTCCTTTGCTACTCGGCGTTGGTGTATATGCAGATTCCTGGGCATATATTGAAAATATTTTTTTTGCAGATAATAAAACCGTTGATTTGTTTAATAATATTGGGATTGTTTATTCTATTTTAGGATTTACACTCTCTCTCTTTTTAGTATTCAGAACAAATACAGCTTATGACCGATGGTGGGAGGGAAGAAGATTGTGGGGCGATTTAACGAATGCCATTAAAAATATCTGCATTCATTTACATAGTAGTTTACCTATTGAAAATGAAAAAAGAAGAGCTTATTATAGTGCTTTAATGTATCTTTTTTCTATCTCATTAAAGCAGCATTTACAAGATAAAAGGTTATACACCAACCATTTTGAAATATTTGAAGAGCATAATCTCATTCTTGAGGAAAAAAGTACTTTACTCAGCTCAAATCACTAACCACAGAGTATAGTCAAATTGCTAATGCATGCTTTAAAAACAGATGTACGACACGGACTTTTTTCCATCAATGACTATGAGCTGTATAGA
>BJGN01000194.1:2178-4909 GCA_014190515.1 Bacteroidota bacterium | reverse complement strand
GTTCTGCCAAGGTTAATCGGTATGTTTTCCTTCGCAATATACGATCAGGAAAATAAAAAGTTAACCTTAGTCAGAGATGCTTTTGGTGTAAAACCATTGTTCTATTCTATTTCAAATGATAAAGTGGCCTTTGCCTCCGAAATAGATACCCTAAAATGTTTGCTACCTGATCTGGCTCTTACAACCGACTATCAAGAGGTTTATAATTATTTGGTGTGGGGCAATTATGACGAATCGGATTGTTCTTTTTCGTCTGAATTAAAACATTTGCCGCCAGCACACCTGCTGGAAATTTCACTAAATACATATTTTTCATTTTCCATTTCTTCCTGGTGGATGCCTTCTATTAAGGAAAATAAAAATATTTCATTCGCTGATGCCGCTCTTCATCTAAGGGAACTGTTTCTTCATAATGTTAAACTTCATACCAGGAGTGATGTGCCTATCGGTGCAGCACTTTCAGGTGGTATTGATTCCTCCGCCATTGTTTGTGCCATGCGCTATGTAGCGCCTGAATTACCTGTTCATACCTTTAGCTATATTGCTGCAAATAAAAATATTAGTGAGGAATATTGGGTCGATAAGGTGAATGAAAATGTAAAGGCAATCTCTCATAAGGTTAGCATCGATGAGCCTGATATTTTAAAGGACATAGATAATATCATTTCATTGCAAGGGGAACCTTTTGGAAGTACAAGTATTTATGCTCAATATCGCATTTACCAAGAAGCAAAAAAAGAGGGCATTAAGGTTATTCTGGACGGTCAGGGAGCCGATGAGCTACTGGCAGGATATTTTGGTTATCCAGCTGAAAGACTAAAAAGTCTTTGGGAAATGGGAAAAGTAATGGATATTTTAGTGTTCCTGTTTCATTGGTCGAAATGGCCGGGAAGGGGGTTTAAAGCGGCTTTGACCCAGTTATTGGGTCTTTTAGTTCCTCAAAGATTAAAAAAATTAGCACATACATGGAATGGTAAAAATACCAGACCGATTTGGCTAAATACAGATTTTCTTATCAGAGAAGGAGTGCATTTTGCTAAACCTGGGATAGCGAATCGTAGCCCTGAAAATAAGGGTCGTCGGGTTCCGGAAACGTTAAGGCATCTTTTTCTACATGGAAATTTGATTTCTTTACTCAGGCACGCTGATAGAAATAGTATGCATTGGTCTGTGGAAAGCAGAGTGCCTTTTCTTACCATTCCGATGGCGGAATTTTTACTTTCTCTGCCTGAATCGTTCCTCATTAATCAGAAAGGCAGAACTAAAAGTATTTTCAGAGAGGCTATGCGGGGTATAGTGCCCGATGAAATTTTAGATAGAAAGGATAAAATTGGCTTCGCTACGCCCGAAAAAGATTGGCTTCTTTCGGAGGAGTTTAATCTGCGTGCTAGGTTAAGTTGTTTATATGATTTGCCGTTCATTCATAAGGCTGGCGTTGAAAAATATATAGATGATTTGAAAAGTGGTAAAAGGAAGTTTGATTTTACCAGCTGGAGATTGTTGAATTTTAGCAAATGGACGGAAAAGAATAGGAGAGTAAATCAAGTGAATCAAAAAGGATAAATTAGATGTGCGGAATAGGAGGAATATTTATTCCATCAGGAAAGGCTATAAAGGCTGATTTATTATTGAAAATGAATCAACAAATCAGACATCGGGGACCCGATGATGAGGGTTTATTAATGATTAATACTTTAGATGGAAGATTGAGAAATGCTTACGGACCGGACACCGATCCTAAGTTGATAGATTCTCTGGCTCCTCCTGAAAATGATATTTCGGCAAATTTGGGTTTTGCCTTTAGGCGTTTATCCATCCTTGATTTAAGTGCCAATGGTCATCAGCCAATGTCTTCCCCGTCGGGAAATTGCTGGATTGTTTTCAATGGTGAAATATATAATTACGTTGAATTAAGGGAATCTTTAGAGAAACTGGGTTATTCCTTTCATTCTTATACCGATACAGAGGTAATTTTAAATGCCTATCTGGCCTGGGGAGAAGATTGTCAACACCAATTTTTAGGTATGTGGTCCTTTGCCATTTGGGATGGTAGAAAGAATAAATTATTTTGCTCCAGAGATAGATTTGGCATTAAACCATTTTACTATTATTTTGATGGTGAAACCTTCATTTTTGGCTCCGAAGTGAAGCAACTTCTCGTTTATCCAATAAATAAGGAAATAAATGAGGAGGTCATTTATAAAAGCTTGAAAATTGGTGCTTATCTGATAAATTCTAATAATACCTTTTATAAGTCCATTCATATTTTACCGCATGGCCACTATCTTACTCTGGAAAATGGTCAACTCTCTATTGCCTCTTATTACAAGTTAAATCCGGTAAATTTTGCTTCCTTTAAAGGAACTTTTCAGGAAGCTGTTGAAATTTATAGAGATTTGTTTAAGAATACCATTCGATTGCACATGCGATCCGACGTAGAGGTTGGATTAACCCTAAGTGGGGGCTTGGATTCTACAGCAATATTGGCTTCTGCGCACGGATTAACAGACAAAACCATTAAGACTTTTTCTTCCTATTTTACGCATAACCCCCGTTACGATGAAAGAAAATGGATTAATGTGATGACCTCAGCCTTTAAGGTGAATCCATTTTTCTATTCTGCCACTGCCGATGAGTTTATGCAGCATTTTAGTGAAATGACCTGGCACCATGATTATCCTGTTTATGGTTCCAGTCCTGCGGTTAATTACCTGTTAATGAAACAGATAAA
>BJGN01000194.1:0-1553 GCA_014190515.1 Bacteroidota bacterium | reverse complement strand
GGTATTTTCTCCAGTCCAGATTTTAAAAATAGAGAGATATATAATCAAAAATTGATATTAAATAAATATAATAATATGCTTGCCGGAAAAACAGGTGACGAAAAGCTATTATGGAACATTTTGTCATTGGAAATCTGGTTCAAATCGCAAGGAATGTAAATTTCCGTTGTAGTAACAATATCTTAAAGTAATATGCTTAAATATGTATATTAAAAATATATAATTAAAGTTATTGTAATAAATTCACCGCCTATTTAAACCTACCTATACGGTGAATCTTCTCCCCTAAACAAATTCTCCCTCCAAATCCGTGAAATCCTTTATTCCCTAAAGTCTTTGATGCAGAACATTTAATAGCCGGAATTTCTAATACGTAAACCAAACCTATTGGGAAATGTCGTATATTTTGACCGCAAAACTCATTTATTTTAATTGGGCTAACAAAAATCTAATGATATGAAAAATCAAATCGTTTTTTGGATTTCCATCTTGCTTTGCATTGGATTTTCTTATCGTATAATTGCTCAGGTTGAAAACAATACAGGTTCGATAGATTTGTGCCGGGGAAAATATTTTACGGAAGCTCAGGGTGCTGAGTTTTTAAATTTCCATATACCTGCGTCACGAAAAGCATGGGAAGAAAGGTCCAGGTTAATCATCCAACAAATCAAAAAGGGGATGGACCTAGAAAAAATGCCTGCCAAAGTAGCTTCAAAAGCTGTTATTCATAGTAAAATGGATTTTGATGGCTATTCCATTGAAAGTGTTTATTTTGAGAGTTTACCCGGGTTTTATGTGACGGGAAACTTGTACAGACCTACAAAAAAATATGCTTCCTACGCCGGTATTTTATGTCCCCATGGGCATGATAATCGCTTACTTGGACGCACGAGAGATCAAACTCAGATTCGTTGCGCCACATTGGCACGAATGGGTGCTATAGTTTTTGCCTGGGATATGTTGGGTTATGAAGACAGTAAACAATGTTCACATGACATCCATGCTTCGTTAAAATTACAAACTATCAATAGTATTCGGGCATTAGACTTCTTACTTGATTTACCATCGATAGACAAAAATCGTATAGGGATAACGGGTGAATCGGGTGGGGGAACACAAACATTTTTATTGTCGGCTTTAGATTCACGCATCAAAGTTTCTGTTCCTGCGGTAATGGTGTCGGCTCATTTTTTTGGAGGATGTCAATGTGAAAGTGGTATGCCGATTCATAAAAAAGGGCCTGATTATCAAACCAACAATGTGGAAATAGCTGCATTAACAGCTCCCAGACCTATGATGTTGATTTCAGATGGAGCAGACTGGACCCAAAATACACCCCAGGTAGAGTTTCCTTTTTTGCAGAAAATTTATGCTCTTTATCAAAAAGATAATCTGATTGAAAACGTGCATTTACCCAAAGATTTACATGATTATGGTCCAAACAAACGCATGGGTATGTATCCATTTATGGCTAAACACTTATCGTTAGAGCTATCCAACGTATTAGATGCGGATGGTAATATTGATGAAGGGCCCTCAAAAGTACTTTCCCC
>BJGN01000193.1 GCA_014190515.1 Bacteroidota bacterium | reverse complement strand
TGTTTGTGTTTCCAGCAGCCATATTGCGTATGGCTCCATTCGTATGGAACCCGTATTTATGATTCTAGGGCAATCGGCAGCTGTTGCCGCTTGTTTGGCTATTGATGAAAAATGCTCCATTCAAGATGTATCTTATAATCAATTAAAAAAAATGTTGGAGAATAAAAATCAGATTTTAACCAATTAAGAAAGTAGGTGCCAAAGGATATTTTAGAAATTTATTCGGAAAGCTGCTTCTTCCTGATCATCTCATGAATTTGAAGAATGGTATCTTTTTTCCAATCTGATGTTACTGAAAAGAGTAAAGTTTTCTTTCCCTTTTTTCCATTTGGAAAATAAAACACTTTTTGACCTACCTTCAACGTAACTCCGCTATCTGATAAGGGAGATAAATTGGGGTTCATTACACCAGGTATGTGTAAAGATATTGATTTCAAGGAGCCATTATGAAAGGTCATGGGGATGGCTTGAGCGTTTCCAATTGATATAAAAAATAGGTTGGAAAGGATAAATAGGGTAAAATACCAGAGATTCATGGTTTATTTTTTCTGGCCTACAATAGATTTTCAGAATAGTTGCCATTTTAATAAAAGGATGTTTTATTGCCTTATGTGATTCACATTACTTTAACTTCTAATCCTTATTTTGATCTTCATGTAAAAATGAAAAGTATGTTCCTACATTTTAATTTCCTGAGTCATTGGGGTAAGGTTTTTTCAACGGCCTTTTTTATGATTACCCTCATTTCCTGTAATTCTACCTGGCAGAAAATATAGTTGGCATAAGTCAGCAAACCTTGGTAAAAACAGTTTCCCAGAAAATTTCGGAGCATGGAGCACCTCATGCCATTACTTTTTGTAATGAAAACGCCCTTCCTTTGCTGGACAGTATCTCAAATATTCATGGTGTTTCTATCACCCGCGTTTCAGAAAAATACAGGAATCCGATGAATAAACCATCGAAACAAGACATGGTCGCTTTAAAGGCACTATCAAAGGGGAATATTAAGTATTATCAAAATAAAAATGCCTCTATTTATTATGCACCCATTCGTATCGGTATGCCTACTTGTTTGAAATGTCATGGTGAAGCGAAAGATATAGACGCTCCTACGCTCAGTAAAATTAAAGACCCTAGAGGAGTATAGAAGGTTTCTTTAGCAAAAAAATAAAAAGTTGGATTTAGGTTTTTATTTTTAACTTGTAGTACTTAAACCTAAATCCTATTTATTATGACCATTTTTTTTCGCAAAAGTGCTTTTTTTCTTTTATTGCTTGGTTTCATTTCTTGCTTGAATGTTAAAAATCTGGACATTATCAAGCTAGATAATGGATTTATCAGTCAAAAAACGAAGCAAGTTTTAGATAAATCTTCCATTCAATTGGCTGATGGCCTCAAAATGGATTTATGGGCATCCGATTCCCTTTCTCCCGATCCTGTTTCCCTTGAAATTGACAACCTGGGTCGGGCTTACATCACCCGTGCTGTCCGTCAGAAAAATTCTGAATTCGATATTCGAGGTCATAGAGACTGGATGACGGCATCCATTAGCTTGCAATCGGTCGAAGATCGACGTGCTTTTTTGAGAAAAACTTTTGCCCCTGAAAATTCTGAAAAAAATAAATGGCTGAAAGATTTAAATGAGGATGGAAGCCACGATTGGAAAGATTTGACCGTCGAAAAAGATGAAATCTGGCGGGTCGAAGACAAAGATGGCGATGGTGTCGCTGAAACATCTACAAAGGTTTTCGTAGGTCCCAGTGAGGAAATTACCGACGTTGCAGGTGGTGTTCTCGTCAGAGAGGATGACGCATTTTGGTGCACTGGGCCTGATATGTGGCGTTTGACAGATAAAAATAAAGACGGATTTTATGAGTCCAAAGAATCAATTAGCCATGGTTATGCCGTTCATATTGGTTTTGGTGCCCACGGTATGTCTGGGGTAATTCAAGGCCCGGATGGTAAAATTTATTGGCAAATTGGTGATATTGGCGCAAATATCGTCGATAAAGCAGGGGTAAAACACGAATATCCCAATGAAGGAGTGTTAGTCCGTTCAAATCCGGATGGTACCGATTTCGAAGTCGTAGCGCATGGAATCAGAAATGATCATGAGTTCGTTTTCGATGAATATGGCAATCTAATTTCTTCTGATAATGATGGCGATCATCAGGGGGAAAGTGAGAGATTGGTACATTTGGTCGATGGTAGTGATTCAGGTTGGCGTTCCAACTGGCAATATGGAAAATATACCGATCCCCGGAATAATGGATATAATGTCTGGATGAAGGAGAAACTTTATACCGCCCGCTGGGATGGACAGGCTGCTCATATAATTCCTCCCATTCAAAATTTTCATAACGGTCCAACTGGTATGGTGTATAATCCTGGAACTGCTTTGGGGAAAGAATATTTGAATAAATTCTTCCTGGTTGAATTTGTTGGAAATTCTTCCGGTTCTCATATCTATTCCTTTGGCCTGAAACCTAAGGGTGCCTCTTTTGTCCTGGATGGTGAAAAAATGTTAACCACAGGTATCCTGCCAACTGGTATTCGATTTGGTATCGATGGTGCCCTTTATGCCGCCGATTGGATCACTGGCTGGGATACTAAAAATTATGGACGAATCTGGAAAATTGATGTTAAATCAACAGATGATGCTTTTGCAGCTAAACGCTTAGAGACAAAAAAATGGATGACGCAACGTTTCAATAAATTAGCTGAATCCCAACTGGCAAGTCTTTTAGCTTACGAGGATTACAGGATCAGACTTAAAGCGCAATTTGAATTGGTCGCTCGTGGCGCTAAGGGTTTGGAAATACTTAAACAGGTAATTGGAGATAGGAAAAATCAACTGGCGCGCATTCATGCCATTTGGGGCATCGGTCAATTCGCTCAAAAAGATGTAAATGCCGCTTCATCACTTATTTCCCTGCTAAATGATGCCGATCAGGAAATTATAGCACAAACGCTAAAAACACTGGGTGACGTTCGTTTTGCTGCTGCAAATGATAAAATTATCCCGCTAATTAATCATTTAAATCCGCGCGTAAGTTTTTTTGCCACTCAAGCCATTGGTCGAATTAAAGATAAAAAGGCATTTAATGCCATTTTAACGATGGTAGAAAAAAATAAAGATGAGGATGTTTATTTGAGACATGCCGCCGTTTTAGCGCTAAGCAGAATCGGGGAGGTGGAACCTATCTTACAGTTGAAATCAAATGCAAATAAATCGCTTCGCTTATTGGCGGTTTTGGTTCTTAGAAAATGGAGTCATAAGGAAATGGCTTCTTTTTTAAATGACGAGGATGAATACATCGTTACTGAAGCGGCAAGAGCCATTAATGACGATTTGTCTATCGTTTCTGCATTACCCGCTTTAGCCAATATGTTGGGACAGTCCCGTTTTACCAATGAACCGTTAATCAGACGTGCCATTAATGCTTGTTTGAGAGTAGGTGGGGAAAAGGAGCTGGATCTGCTCATTGCTTATGCTGAAAGGGAAAATATTCCTGAAGATTTGAAAGCTGAGGCCTTATCTGTCATTGGTACCTGGGCGAATCCCTCTGTACTCGATAGAGTGGATGGAAGATTTCGTGGTGAATTAGTGCGCGATGCCGCAATGGTCAATGCAAAAATCAAGAATAAAATGGTGAGCTTCTTGCAAAGTAATAATCCCGCTGTTTTAATATCTTCTGTGAAATTATTGTCGGAACTTAATATTACAGACTATAACGAATCATTGGCAAGTATTTTTAATTCATCGGAAAGTCCTGAAGTCCGAGTTGCGACCATTACCTCTCTGGCAAATTTAAAATATGCATCGATTGCAGATTTAGTAAAAAAAGGGATTAGCGACAAGGACAAAACGGTGAGAACAACCGCATTGGGCCTTATAAATAAACTTAATGTCAGTAAAGAAGGCCTTTCCCTGATTGTGAATCCTGTTTTTGAAAATGGTAGTTTTCAAGAACAGCAGCAAGTTTTTAAAGTGTTGAGCCAAATGCCCATTGATAATACCCGCATTGTTTTGTCAGAATTAATTGATAAAATGGCAGAAGCCAAACTTTCTCCCAATGTGAAACTTGACCTCATAGAGTCGGTAGAGGCTACAAAAGATAATGATTTATTGGCGAAAGTTGATAAAATTAAAGGTAAAGGGTCTGAAACAGATCAGTATAATGACGCGCTCTTCGGTGGCAATGTTAGAGAAGGCAGAAATATTTTTCTCAATAATTCGGCAGCTCAATGCATTCGTTGTCATGCCATTGGTGATGGAGGAAGTATCGTTGGTCCTAATTTGAAGGATATTGGTAAATCATTGACTCGCGAACAAATTCTCCAGTCTTTGATTGAGCCAAGTGCTCGTATTGCCCCCGGATTTGGTATGGTGTCCCTCGTTTTAGCCGACGGACAAGAGGTGAGTGGTGTTTTGATGAGGGAAAATGCGGAAGAGCTTTTATTGAAAACCTCCGCTGCAGAACCATTAAGAGTTCCTATTTCAAGGATAAAAAGTAGAGAAAATTTCCCTTCGGCCATGCCAGCCATGGGATCCGTTTTATCAAAACGGGAAATAAGGGATTTGGTAGAATATCTTTCTTCCATTTAACAAAAAGGGAGGCTGTCTAAAAAGATAGCCTCCCTTTTTTATATAAACATGCGACCCCTTCAGGGTCGATTTCCCCCAAATCCTCTTTGACCCCCTCGGGGTCACATGTCTATACCCCATTTGGCCCCTGGCGGCACAAATCTTTTTTATTTAACCTTCATGCCCGGATTTAATCTTAAATGCAAATATTTATACATTTCCATTAAGAATAACAAGGAAAATCCTCCGCCAATGGCCAGATAAAAGTGTTTATACCCTGGATATTCAAAACTAAATAATTCACGCAAATAAGGGACCGAAACAAGTAAAAAC
>BJGN01000192.1 GCA_014190515.1 Bacteroidota bacterium | reverse complement strand
CAAAGTAAAAGAAACGAGGACCTTTTTAATTTCATTTGCCGCAGCAATCTTGAAGTCAAGCGTATCTGTTAAATTATAAATATCCTTCTCCAAATGAATATCCAGCCATTTGGGTGTAGGAATTCTAAATAATTCTGAATCATATAAATAGAATAATTTTTGATCTATCTTTGTATTTTCAACGGTCAATCCATCTTTCCATTTTATTTTTACTACATAATAACCGGGTTCAAAATTCGTCGTGCGTATTTCCATTATTTTCTCCCCATTCACAAGAAAGTTATCCTCATAAATAGTCCGCAATACTTCAAGAGAATCTAAATTATCTTCATTAAAACCTGGAGTGTAAGGAAACAAGCGAATGTAATCTTCCTTATTTATTAAGGGTAAATCAGGAAATGGCCATTTTCTTTTGACAAAATGTTGCCTGGGTGCTTTTAATTTAACGAGGGAAATATTTACATCGCCAGATACCTTGTCCCCGTTCCAATCAGTTAAAAAAATAGACCATTCAAGCATGCCCTTTTGTTTATCCAAATTTTCAGGTATCTGAACATCCAGCTTAACCTTAGAATAACCAATATTAAAATCGAGGGACTTTTGCTGTATTTCACCAGACGGAGAAGTTACCGTAACCTTTACTTCAAATTGAAAAGCAGGGCGTTTATCCTGCCCTATAGAAATATCTGCCTGAGCAAAAAAAGGAATAATAAACGCTCCGTTTTCGTTGGTTATGCTTTCACCTGATGATAAAAAACTACCAGCATCGCGCGCATAGAACCTACGCATCGACCGCCAGTTATCAGGAAACGATTTCCTATAAATTTCCCATTTTACAATGGCATTTTCAATCGATTTTCCATTAAAAAAGGTAGCATGTCCTTTAACTTCTAAAGAATCGCCGAGTATTCCAACGGGAGCTTTTTCAAAATTTATCTCAAATTGCGGACGCTTATATTCTTCTACCTGAATGCTTTCTCTGTTACCTCCATGGGAACTAACCAGCGTATAATTTCCCTTTACCAGATTCAAAGGAATGTCAAAACGGCCATTGATTGAACCCATTTCATTTGAAAACAGGGTATTTTGGACTAACAAACTACCATTTGGATCAAAGAAAGAAATGGTCACCTCACTATTTGCAGAAACTTTAGGTTTTTGAGTGCCATTGCGCTCCATTAGAATGGCCTTCCAAAAAATAGTTTGTCCCGGTCTGTAAATCTTCCTGTCAGAAAAAATATTTGATTTTAAAACCATTGATAACTCTTCCCTGTACCTTTCCCCAATATAAAAATTCTCCTCAATCAGTAAGGTATCTTCACCATTCGCTATTTTAAAATTAAAAGCACCCTGGGGTAATGAATACGAAAGAAAACCTTGGTCATCACTCTCCTTCCATGTTTCTTTAAAGGTAATGACAGGCGCATTGGTTGAAAAATAACCTGTCCTCACGGGAATAGCCAAAACACTGGTACCTCCTTTAGGTTCCGTCGATTTTTTATCGAAAAATTGAAATGCTACCTTTTCAAATCCCTCATTATTTACAAAATAGCCAATGTTTGATACTTGAAAAGGTAGAAAAGAATACTTTGTTTCATCGCTTTTAAATACATACAAGTAATGACCTACTGGAAGTCCCTCTAAAGGAATTTCAGTAACATGTTGCTGATAATCAGTAGAGTTAGGCAGACCTATTAAAGCCTCCTTTTCGGGTCTTTTATCCTTTAAAAACATTTGAATATCCTCCTCTTTATACAATAATTTACTTTGCTGGTAGGTTGAAAAAGAAACCGGAACGACCCCTCCTTTAAATGAATGGATATTTTGAAAAGTAACTTTTAATAATATAGGTTGGTTGGGTAACCCGTTGTCTTCTATGGTTAATGATAAGTTTTTTACCCTGATATTTTGCAATAATTCGTTACATTTAAACGCCCCGAAGGTTTTGGGGAACTTTTTAATAGCTTGTTCGCATATAGCAACCGATTCGTTTAATAATTTTTGTTTGTACTTTTCATTGGCTAACAAAAAATAAGTTTCAGCCGTAGTGGCCTGGCCGGGGAACTTTGCTATTAAATTTTCTAATTCCTTACGTAATAAAACGTCTTTCTCAGCATAAATCAGATTTTGATGGACAAATAATAAACGTTGACGATCAAAATCAATTAAAATGGTAGGATCTTTATCTAAACGATGAAAGGTTAAGACCTCCTGAAATAACAAAAGAGCTTTTCTTACAAAAGAGGTAGAATCTGCCCTTGAAAAATCAATATTTATAAAAGTTTCAAGAGAAGATAAAGAGGCAGTATTTTGCAAATAGAAAGCATCATCTGGCTTTATTAATCTACTTTGCTGAGTAGTAAAATATTGTGTGGCACGAAAGACCAAAAAATCGTAAAGTGTTGTTAAAAAATAAGTCTCTTTTGCCGGATTCAAAAAAAGTCCTTTTATTTTTTTTAGTTCAAAATTTTTAGCGTCTGGAAATGAAACGCTTTTAAAATAATGCTCAGAAATTATGTCTTCAAAATGTCTGATGGACCATAATTTGAGGTCATCAGGTCTTTCGCCCTCTGCCTCTTTGCGATCCATCAAAGACCAGGATTCCCTTTGTAAATAATTTCCATAAAATTCTGCTAAAATACTGTGAATTATAGCATTTTCTGGAAATCCAATGGTAAGAAGCTCTTTTTCTAACTTTTTAATTCCAAGGATGTTTCCATTCTCGTCCAACTCATTCAAATAATTTACTTTATATAGTAAAGACTTAATAAATTGCTCAGTTTCTTTATTTTCCTTTGCCAGATTATAAATAATGTCCACCTTAGCTGATGCCTCTCGATATAATCCATTTTGATGGAGAGAATCTACTGTTTTCCATAGTTCGCTATAATTCATTGAAGGTGTTTTTTCAAATTCATGAATAGGGCTATAAAAATTGGAGGGTGAAGCCAATCCGACCATTGGAAGTATAAATAAAAATGCTTTGAAAACAATACATTTCATGGTAAATTTTTTATTACTTGAGTTAAATGGATAACGACAAAAAGGTTTAGATTATTTATTATTAAACCTATTGATGCTAACTTCTTTGCTTAAATCCCCATTTTTATATAAAAATTCAAAAAAGTGATTCGCCCAATACGGAGCGAGAGAGGTTCCTTTAGTTCCTAATCCATTAAAAATGAATAATCTGGAATGAACGGGATGACGACCAATGAGAGGCCTTCTATCTTTAACCGTAGGTCGAATACCCACCAGATGCTTTAAAATAGCGTACTCTTTATGAATCATTTTAGCCACTTCACTATGAAGTAAGCTTTCCGAATCCTCATCAGGTAATATATGAGAAAATTCCCATTTATTTGTAGCACCTGCCCAGAGTACATTTTCAGAAAAAGGAGAAAGAAATAATTTATGCTTTATGATAATATCTAGTTGAGCCATATCTAACTGCACTAAAAGAGCTTCGCCTTTAGCACCATCTAATGGTAAAAAATTAAACCATGGATTTTGTAACATGAAATATCCTTCACAAAAAATAATCTGTTCAGCAAAAATATCTCCATATTGAACGCCATTTTCTGAAATTACAAGAGCCGGGTAATCGAATAATGCTTTGGTGTACACACCCTTTTTAGTCCAATAATCCTCCGATTGCGTCAGAAAATCATGCCATTTAACCTGACCACCACCAACGGTTTGACCATAACCGAGCGGTTCATTATTTATCCAGTCAACAGGGGTAACATCAACAAAATCAGCAATATAATGTTTCACTGAAGGATCTGCTGTTTTGGCAATCCAATCATTTTGCTCTGAAACCCCATGAAGCGACCTAAGAATAATTCGGGGGAAATAAAAATGACTATTAAGCCTCTGTTCCCATTTAAAATATTTCTTTTCAGCGTAAGGTATTAAGGTATCTACCTGCCATGATTTTACAAAATACTTTCCGGTGATAGGGTTGATAATACCCGCCGCAACGGAGGATGATTCACCCGATTGACGTTGATGTATAATATGGAAATCGAGGTGTTCATCTTCCAACGTATGTGCCAAAACAGTTCCAGCTATCCCCTGACCAACAATTAAATATTTTACTCTTTTCATGGAACAAAGGAACGAATAAAAAACGCCGCTTGGAAAAATCAAGCTTTTACTGCTAGGGATTTATGGAAATAATTTGAAACATAGGTTTCGCTTCCGATGCATTCACTGCGTTATTCATCCATAATTTACCATCACCAATCATAATACCTTGATAATTATTGAATAAGTTATGTGAAAAAGTATTATTTAGTGCGGATTTAAATGCTGTCGTGAAAATTTTATCGTATTGTAATAAAAACTGATTTTTATTTTTTAATTCTATGGAAGATTTTTCAGAAATTCTGACCCTTAAAGGATAGAAGAGGTTAGCTGCCAACCATATTTTATCGCCCTTTGATATAGCTTTTTTAACATCAGACACAAATTGTTCCACCGCTGCATCTGATCCTAAAACATGAGAATATCTTTTACTTTCTGTTCCTGACGTAACGGATGACAAAACTGCTTTATAAATGCTTTTCTTATCACTGGGAATTTTTCGCCAGTCTAGCTCCAATCTGTCTTGATCATCAGTGAATATTTTTCCTATTAATTCATCGGTGATTTTTCCATTTAAAGACGCAGTCAAATAAATTTCATTTCCTCTCACATTCCCTGATAAAAGTACTTTGGGTTCATTGGTTAAAGAACAAAAACTGCCAATAAGTTTTCCAGATTTTAGGGTATAGAATGAAAGTTGAATACTTTTGTTGTCCATTTTGCCGGTAAAATCGTACCATTGATTAAGTTCTAAATCCAGGGAAAAAGATAAAACACTGGATTGAACTAAAAGATAAGCAACTAAAAATATTTTTTTCATCTGGTTGGCGTTTTTATTTAGGCAAAAGTACT
>BJGN01000191.1 GCA_014190515.1 Bacteroidota bacterium | reverse complement strand
CTACGTTTAAAATTATTGAAACGGTAACTATTTGGGAAGATTTAAACACAGGAAATTGGTCGAATAAAGAAAAAGAAAATTTTAAAATGGCTATGACAGCCTTTATAAATGAATGGCATCCCGACGAAGAAAGTTATAGAATAAAAATTTTGGCAGAAAATTTATTAAATGAATTTTCACTGACCGACCTTTTACCAACTGCCTTTTTCATAGAGGTAAGTGATCGTTTAGCCTCTTTAGTAGAACCTCTTTTCTTCGATTTCATAGAGAAAAATCGCCCAATTACTTCCTATATTGCACAAAGGGAATATAATTTTGATATTCCTATAGTCATAGAATCTGAACAAGAAAATATTTTTATCAACCTCATTAATAATTTAGACAGTACATCAATTGAAGGCCTTTTGGAAAATCATAAAAATAAGCTTGCCTTTGAAAATGAATTAATTAAGCGGAATAAAGCTTCAGAAAACATTCAAAATTGGGTGCTGTTAGTCTCAAAAGGAATCATTGTAAAAATCGATTGGATCTTAAAAGATTCTTTAGAGGAAATTATAAATAACTTGTAATCATGAAAAAAAATATTAGCCTCATATTATGCCTCTCTTTCTTTTTGTCAGTCATGAACGGGCAAATCCCATTTATCCAGGACCATATCACTAAGTGGACAAATGGACTAAAATATACAGAGGATGTTATGAATACGCTGCCAGATTCACTCTGGCATTTTAAACCTGACAAAGAAGAAATGTCTTTTCGGGAACAAGTTTTACATATTACTCAAAATATGTATTGGTTAAGTAGTACTTACCTGAATGGTGAAAGTTTAGGGTTGAAAATAAAAGATGAAGGCCAATCTATTCAGGAAATTAAGTCCCAATATCTCGACATCGGAAAATATACCTTAAAAGTGCTTCAGAATTTAGAGGAAAATGAACTTTCTGAAAGAGTAAATTTTTTTGCAGGAAACCTCACTCGCTGGCAGATATTTGAATTGATGCATGATCATCATACGCATCATAGAGGACAAATTATCGTTTACCTAAGGCTTAACGGATTCAAACCACCTAAATACGTCGGATGGTAGTATTACTATTCCGAATATTATAATGCTTTTGTCGATAAAAAATACTAAATCTTCTATTAATAATATGGAGATAGTAAAACCACTATATCTTTGAAAAAAAAATAAATCCAAAATGATGAAAACAACATTTTTTTCTATCCTAACCATGGTTTGTATCCTATTTACCAATGTGACTGGAAGTACTCAAACCGCGGATGAAATTATTAATAAGTATCTCCAGGCATTAGGAGGTCAGGAAAAATTAAAAACCATTCAAACCGTTGTCATGGAAGGAAGTCTTTCCGTTCAAGGATTTGAATTACCTATTAAATTATCCTCTGTACACAACAAAGGAGTGCGTCAGGACTTCAGCTTAAATGGCATGAATGGATATTCCATTATAACGCCTACCGCAGGCTGGAATTTTAATCCATTCCAGGGGCAGACAAAACCTGAACCTGTTACAGCAGATGACATTAATGAGGGAATTAACCAATTGGATATTCAAAGTCCCTTTATAGATTATGCCGCAAAAGGACATGCCATTGAATTATTGGAAAAAGAGGATATCGAAGGTACAGAATGCCATAAAATCAGATTTACCTATAAGAACGGGAAAGAGGAATTTTGCTTTTTCGATCCATCCACCTTTTATTTGGTGAGACAAAAAAGTAAATCCAAGGCAAACGGTCAGGAAATAGAATTGGTAAGTGACCTGTCTGGCTATTCTCCAAATGAACAAGGATATGTATTTCCTATGACGATTGGCAGTGCTATGGGTACCATTACCATGAAGTCTGTAAAAGTAAATACAGCAATAGCTGAATCATTATTCACCGTAGATAAATAAAAATGAATTTAAAGAAATTTATTGGCTTAAACCTCCTGATTGGAGGTTTAAGTTTCCCTTCTTATGCCCAAAATACAACGATAAATGCCAGTACCTTTGGTGTATTAGAAGCCAGGCAATTAGGGCCGGGAACGATGAGTGGCAGAATTTCCGCCATTGAAGGGGTTGTATCTGATCCAAAAATACTTTACGTTGGCACGGCTGGTGGTGGTATCTGGAAATCTATAAATGCAGGCGCCTCTTTTAAACCTATTTTTGATAAATACTGCCAAAGCATAGGCGCATTAGCTATTGACCCCACCAATGCAAAGATTATTTATGCGGGAACAGGTGAAAGTAATATGCGAAATTCTGTTTCCATTGGAGATGGGCTTTACAAAACAACCGATAGTGGGGAAAACTGGAAGAAAATAGGTCTTGACAGTACTGAACATATTTCAAAAATTGCCATTGATCCAAAAAATCCGTCTATTTTATATGTAGCCGTGCCAGGTGCCCTATGGTCTGATAGTCCTCATAGGGGATTATATAAATCTGAAGATGCAGGAAAAACATGGTCTAAAATTTTGTATATCAACGAAAAAACAGGTGTTGCAGATCTGCTGCTCGACCCCCGTGATGCCTCTATTATTTATGCAACTACCTGGGAATTCCGAAGAACCGCTTATAGTTTTTCAAGTGGTGGTAATGGCAGTGGTCTGTATAAAAGTACAGATGCAGGGAAAACCTGGAAAGAAATAACCAAAGGACTTCCTCAAAAACCATTTGGAAGAATCGCCATGGCTTTAGCTCCTTCTGCGCCTGAAAATTTATTGGCTATTGTAGAAAGTGAAAATACTGGACTATTTATTAGTAGCGATAATGGTGAAAGTTGGAAACCTCAGAGTGCTACCTTAAATGTAGTGAGCAGGCCTTTTTATTTCAGCACCCTGGTGGTTGACCCCAAAGACGCGAAAAGGGTTTACCGCCCTGCTTACAGCTTTAGTTATAGCAGTGATGGTGGCTATTCATTCACTGATGCCAGTAGCGAAGGCGGTTGGGTACACAGCGATCATCATGCCCTTTGGATTAACCCCAATAATACCGCTCAAATGTATCTTGGAACCGACGGTGGGGTTTATTTGAGTCAGGACAGAGGAGTTACCTGGATTTTTCTAAGCAACCTTCCCGTAGGTCAATTTTACCATGTCGCCGTTGATAATGAAACTCCCTATCGTATTTATGGCGGATTACAAGATAATGGAAGTTGGGTCGCTCCTTCTGCCGTGCCAGGTGGTATTAGTAATGGCGATTGGAAAAGCATTTATGGAGGAGATGGATTCTGGACCGTACCCGATCCTTTAAATCCCGATTATGCTTATGCGGAAGCACAGGGTGGTTCCATGGCCAGAGTCCATTTAAAAACATTCAAAACACTTGACATAAAACCTCAGGCAGGAAAGGGAGATGGTAAGTTGAGATGGAATTGGAATACGCCAATTGTTACCGGTGCTGCAAATAAAGGTAATCTTTATACTGGTGCCCAATATTTGTTCAAAAGTACAGACCAAGGCAGAAATTGGGAAAGAATTTCTCCCGATTTGACTACAAATGATCCAAAAAAGCAGGAACAAGAAAAAAGTGGGGGTATTAGTGCCGATGTGACCAGTGCTGAAAACCACACGACTATCTTCGCTATAGCAGAAAGTCCGTTAGACGAAAAAATCATTTGGGTAGGTACCGATGACGGTAATTTACAGGTGACCACCGATGGAGGTAAAACCTGGACAAATACCAGTGCCAACGTGGCTAAAACAGGTATTCCTGCCCAGGCATGGGTCAGTAGTGTGGAGCCAGGCAGATTTGATAAAAACACTATTTATGCCACTTTTGACCACCATACTTATGGAGATCATAAAACCTATGTAGCAAAATCAACCGATCTGGGCAAAACATGGATTTCATTTAAAAGCAATGAATTCACAGGTTTTGCTCATAAGATAAAAGAAGATCTGATGCGTCCCGATTTACTTTTCCTTGGCACAGAAATGGGATTTTTCACCAGTTTTGATGGAGGAAAACAATGGAATAGGATGAAAAATAATATTCCCTGGTATGCCTTAGTCCGGGATATTGCTATTCATCCTAAATCAAACGACCTGATTCTTGGTACGCACGGCAGAGGCATCATTGTTATAGATGATATAAGTCCTATGAGATCTTTGACAGAGAAAGAGGCGATGCAAGCCGCCATTTTTCTTCCTACCCCTCCCCTTGCCATTTCCGATGGTGAATTTTCAGCAGGAAGTTTTCCCGCCACGGGCGGATGGGTAGCCCCCAATGCTCCAGGAATAAAACCTATTATTTATTATCTTAAGGATAGACCGAGTACGGGTGAATTTTCCATTGACATTTTGGATGAACAAGGGAAGTTGGTACAAAAACTGAGTAATCCTTCCAAAAGAAAAGGATTAAACAAGGTGTTTTGGAATTTGCGCATGGAACCTCCTAAAACGGCCAAAGGAAGTAAGGTAGATTTTGCCACTTTTACTGCACCCGCTGTTTTACCAGGTAATTATACAGTTAGGATGACCAAAGGTACTGAAGTAATTACCCAAAATATTCAGCTGGTTCACGACGAATCTAATCCCTCCTTCAGTTTGGAAGACAGAAAAGCAAGACATACCTTGAGTATGCAATTGTACGAAATGCATAAGAATTTAGCCTCTTTGGTAGATGAGTTGATTGCTGAGGAGGAACTCTTAACTAAATTAAGTAAAGAAGTAAAAAAACCAGCGCACAAGGAAACTCTTTCACAGTCGGCAAAAGCACTTTATTCATTGAGGGAAACATTGGTTCCTGTCGAAATGAAAAGTATGTTTGCCGATATCAGAAGGCTTCGAGAGGATATCAGTGAGGTTTATGTCGCCGTTTGTAGCAATGAATCAAAACCGAGTAATTTGCAGGAAACGAGGGCAAAAGACCTGAATGAAGAAATAAAGAAGGCAAATGATGCCCTTACCTCGTTAAAAAACAAATATGTGCC
>BJGN01000190.1 GCA_014190515.1 Bacteroidota bacterium | reverse complement strand
ATCTATTGTTCAGGATCCTGTAGCCAGCGATATGCTTTGGCTTGGCACCGACTGTGGTTTGTATTTGAGTATAGATGGCGGTAAAAACTGGAATAAATGGATGAATAATTATCCGTCAGTTCCCACTATGGATATGAAAATACATTCCCGCGATCATGATTTGATACTTGGTACTTTTGGTAGAGCCTTTTATATCCTTGACGATATCAGACCTTTAAGAGAAATAGCACAAACGGGAGGAAAAGTATTGGACAAAGCCCTTCGTGTATTCCCTGCACCAGACGCTTATCTTGCCAACTTCAAATCTTACGCAGGCTACCACTTCGCAGCTGATGGCATTTATGAGGGACAAAACAAAGCCTCAGGTGCTATGTTAACCATTTGGAACAAAGGGGGTGCATCGAAAAATGCAGCAACGCCTGAAAAAGCTAAGATGGTTGTTAAAACTGAAAAAGGGGAAGTTATAAGAAAAATGTCAATGACATTAGACACTGGAATGGTAAGAATTTATTGGGATCTTAGAAAAAATGGCGTCGCCATGCCTTCTCGCCGTGAAGCCAAACCCGACGATGAATTACCAGTAGGTGGTTCCGTTTCTCCAGGTAATTATTGGTTTATTGTTACCTTAAACGGTCAATCTGATTCAACGATGGTAAAGGTATCAGGTGATCCAAGAGAAAATATTTCTACAGCTGACTATGCTGCACAAGAAGCTGGATTCAAAGAATTGGATCAACTAACAACCAAAGCTACTGAGGGTTTCACCAAAATTCAGGACGCTAAAAAGGCTATTACCAGAGTAGAATCTGCTATACAACTCGTTGTGGACAGCACCAAAAAAGACTTAGTGAAACTGGGTAAATCTCTAACCGATTCACTGAATAATTTGGAGAAATTATACATGATGCCTGACGGACTGAAGGGTATTCAAAGAAGCGCATCCAATATTCAGGGCAGTTTATTTGCAGTTCGGTCCGCCATCAATGCATTTGTAGGTGAACCTACTCAAGCGGCGAAAAACAATCTGAACAAAGCGACCATTGAGGTAAATGAGGCCATTGAAAAAATCAATGCCTTTATGACGGGTCCTTTTGAAAATTACAAAAAGAAAGTGGAAGCACTTTCCTATTCGTTGTTTAAATAGGATAGGGTTTTAGATATCCGATAAAAAGGGGAGGGTAAAGTTTACCTTCCCCTTTTTGTTTAAGGGATTTATAGGATTGACTATAATTGCCATCAACATCGTCAATGGTTCACGTAGGGGCGAATTGAATTCGCCCTGTTATAACCATCACCTATTTTTTATTCCATTTCATCATTGTCAAAAAATATTCATTTAAATAATGTGCGTATACACATATAACATAAATAACGAATGGACATGGTTTGACGATAGGTAAAATTTACCCCGAACATTTGGTTCTGAATCAGGATTTACAGGATTACCTGAATAACGAATGTCACAAAAAGAGGGTTATATTCCTATTAACCAGTCAATGGCATTGATTTTCTTGATCCCATTGTATGTGCCAGTGTCAAAGTCCATGGTGATTAACAATTTTTCATGGTGGTCTGAAATGCTATTCAATGGCGCAAGTTCCCGTGCCAAAGTAGTTGGATGTTGAACTGTTTGCGACACCTGAATGTATTGTGTAAAACCTTCCTTGGTCCTAACCACAAAATCAACCTCTAAGTTGTTGGTTTTTCCAATCCAAATTTGAAAGTTTCGGCGTTTTAGTTCAAGGTAAATAACATTTTCAAGGAGATGGCCAGCATCGCTTAGTAACTCTTTTCCCAACAATGCATGTCGAAAACCCAAATCTACGAGATAGTATTTCTCTTGTGTTGCCAGGTGCTGTTTGCCTTTGATATCGTATCTCTTTACGCGGTAAAATAAATATGATTCCACTAAGGAATCGATGTATTTGGAAACGGTTTTGTTATCGATGGGCTTCTTGTTGGCCTTTAAAGTATTAGCGATATTCGTAGCTGATACATTTGATCCTATGGAGTCGATCAGGAAATTAACAACTTCCAGGTAGGATTCCTCAGAATAGATTGACCGTCGAGCAGAAATATCATTCCTAAAAATGGTATTAAAAACCATTTGCAGATAATCAAGGTTGAATTGGTTTCCATCGGCCGACAGTCGGACCGCCTCCGGAAAACCACCTGTTTCAATATACGCTGCAAAAGCCCTGTCTAAGTTGTTGGATTTGCCGGTGAAGCTGAGGTATTCAGCGAATGAAAATGGTAGTACATGGATTTCATACGCTCTGCCTGTGAGTAATGTGGCTAGTTCACTGGATAATAGGAATGCATTGGAGCCCGTAACGTATAAATCAATGTTCGGATGAACATAAAGACCCTCCAATAATTTCTCGAATTCTTTTACGTTCTGGACCTCATCAATAAAAACGTAGTTGGTGACATTTTTTTTGAGCTGCTCAACGATATAGTCGTAGACGTCTTTCCAACTTTTTTCTGCCAAAAATCGGAAGTCTGGCATGTCAAAATTGATGGATATGATAGAAGCGGCTTCATTCTCGGAGCGCAATACATCTTGGAATTGCGACATTAATGTGGACTTGCCACAGCTTCGAACACCGGTAGCGACTTTAATTAAATTTTTGCCCTTGAGCACTTTGAGCACATCCAGGTAATGGCTTCTCAGAATCGTTTGCATAAATCAAAGATAGTTTAAATTCCTAAAACTTCCCAATATTTCAAAGTTTTAGGAATTTGAAGCCTATTTATTGTGCTTTTTAACTATTTTTTTTATTCCATTCACCCATTGTCAATGCGTCTTCCATTTAAAATACATACGAATGCGCCTGTCAAATTAATAACGAATGCCATTTGACCTGTCCTTAAAATCCAAAAAAATTCAAAAGAATTTCTATATTTGTACTTTAAATTATCATGAAAATTTAAACCAATACTTTAAATATATGTGATTTTTAATAAAAAAAATGCTAAGTTTATAAGAAAGCAACTATTGGAAGGTTCGGGGAAGGAAAGTCTTTTTCTTTGGGGCGCTCGTCAAACAGGAAAAAGTACTTTATTAAAACAACTATTTCCTGACGCACTATTATCGCCAATACTGCTTCTAGTATTGTAATATTAGATGAAATTCAAAAAATACCCGAATTACTGGATGAAGTACATTGGCTTATAGAAAATCATCAAGTGAGGTTTATATTAATTTGTTCAAGTCCAAGGAAAATACTCCGATCAAACGCTAATCTTTTGGGTGGTAGAGCACTAAGGTACGAACTTTACCCTCTAATTCAATCCGAAATTCCGGAATTCAACTTGTTGAAAGCGCTTAATAATGGATTATTACCAAGGCACTATTTGGCTACAAAACCAAAAAAATTAATTGAAGCCTACATAGGAAGTTATCTAAGAGACGAGATTATTTCGGAAGCAAAAATCCGAAATATCAATGCCTTTAACCTATTTTTAGAAGCGGTAGCTTTTTCTAATGGTGAAATATTAAATTATACCAACATTGCATCTGAATGTGGTGTAAGCTCGGTCACCGTTAAGGAGTATTTTCAAATTTTGGAAGACACTTTAATTGGTCGTTTTGTCCCATCATTTCAGAAGAAACCTAAACGCAGAGTAATCTTAGCGCCAAAATTTTACTATTTTGATATTGGTATAGCTAACTTTTTACTTAAAAGAGGCAGTATAGAATTTGGAAGCGAAGCTTTCAGAAGTACTTTTGAACATTTTATTTACCAAGAACTTTATGCCCATAGTAGTTATTCGGATCTTAATTATTCTATTTCCTATTGGCGAACCACCTCGCAAATTGAAGTTGATTTTATCTTGGGAAATCATGAGGTAGCCATTGAAGTAAAAGGAACAAATAATGTACAATCACGTCATTTAAAAGGATTGAAAAGTTTTTCGGAAGAGTATGATGTAAAAAAATTAATTGTTGTGAGTAACGATCCAATGGAAAGAAGTATTGGAGATATTGCCGTTTTGCCATGGAATCAATTTTTAAAAAAATTATGGGCTGGAGAAATTATTTAAATGAACTATTGGAACAATAAAATTTGAACCAATCAAAAATCTGGCTTTCTTCTCCCCACATGGGTGAAACCGAACAAAACAGCACCCAAGAAGCCTTTGATACCCATTGGGTCGCGCATTTGGGACCTAACGCAAGTGGTTTCGAGCAAGATTTAGTACAGTATTTGGGTAATGACATTCAGGTTGGTGTGCTGAGTTCAGGAACAGCTGCTATAAGTATTTTATGCGCTACATCAAGGTATCAGGTGAGCAGTTTGCAGACAAGCTGGAACAAATACGGTTGGGGAACCTAATCCTGTAAATCCTAATTCAAAATTATTACGGGAAACATTCCCAGAAAACAAGCACCTCCCCAATCTCCGATTGAAATTACGGAACAGCAGCCATTGGTTTGAATCAGGATTTAAGGGATTAATCAGTCCAATATAAACCAAGAGGATTCATGCATCGCGTCTCTAAAGGTGGGCAGTTACATAATCGGCTTGCACCAAGTTGCGTTCGGTTTTGTTGAAAACAAGGCCTACCTCATGCACCGTTATCCCCTCTCTGTTCCTGTATTTTTCCGCATAATTCCTTTGGATAATTTGCTGAAGGGCTTGATTATTTCCCTCAGGAAGGTTGTCCTCAACCTTTATTTCCATCACATAAATATGATTTCTAAAGATAATGGTCATATCGGCTTGACCATGGTTGGTGATATCTTCAGGGATTACCTGTGCATTGATTGAAGCAAAAAAGGCATACAAGACAGAGGCGTAGAAACCTTCGAAATTAGCCAGGTCGTTATTAGTGAAATTACGCCAGGGGATACCCGCAAATAAACCCTTTATTGTTTTGATTAATGAAGTTACATTACCCGTTGATAACTCCTTCTTCATTTGAAGCCTGGAATCTAGCTTTA
>BJGN01000189.1 GCA_014190515.1 Bacteroidota bacterium | reverse complement strand
AGTAAAGGGGTTTATGATACTTATTTTGATAAAGATGTCCCCTATCGGGAAGTGATGAATTTATATGGAACAACGTACACTCCACAATATGATTTTGTAAGTATGACCAATTATTTTTTTCTTGAATTTGGTGATAGCACTTCTGTAGAATGCTGGTATGACGACGCTTCCACCTTAGAGAAAAAATATAATTTAGCCTTGAGTTATGGGTTAAAAGGGGTAGGAATCTGGGCCTTAGGATATGACAATGGTTATACTGATTTATGGCAACTCATAGATAATAGGTTTACCTCCGATACAACTGGTGTCGTTAATCCAATAAATGAAGCGGAAGGATTTCCTGTTTCGATGGGTAGTTTTATGCTCAAATATAGAGATATATTAACCTTAACTTATTTATTATTTGCCTTAAGTGTGATCATTGGTTGGGTAATAGCTTTTGCAGATTGGCGGGTAAGAACTGGAATTTTAGGCCAGCAATTTTTCAGATATCTTTTTATGCTTATCATGACGCTACTCATAATACCCTTGCTTAGTGTGATGAACTGGTTTACCGATCAAAGAATTGCCCTTTTGATAGCTTTTCTTTTTGGTGCATTTGTATTCTACTTTATTCAAAAATTACAAGTTAACATCAATATAAAAAGACCCTGACCATTAGTATGAAAAAAACAATTTTAAAAGAACTCATGTGGTTCATTATAGCGTCGGTACTTGCCGTTCCCCTTTCATTTATTTTCCTGGGAATGCTAAAATTAACCAGCGCGAACCCAAGTTTAAACGAGGTCGAAAAGGTGTTTACCATTCAGCTTTTTATGATTGGATGGCTGGTGATGTTTATTTGTGTTTACATTGTTAGAATTGTCGTTAAAGCATTATTAAAATTAGTTGGTGTACATGATGCCACTTCAGGAAACCCATAAGCATGATACAAAATGTTCTTCCTATTATTGGGAACCAATTGAATGAATATTTAAAAAGTTCTTTTGGTGAAATGGATGACCGCGTCATAGTTACCTCTATTGGGAATAGCTCCGGTGCTTCCACTACAGACTCTGAAAATAAAATAACCATTACACTAATCAATGTCGAAGAAGAAAAACTCATTAGAAACACGGGGTATAACCAATTTAGTGGATCAAACCCATCCATTTATATCAATCTCTATGTATTATTTGCTGCTAATTTCCCTGAAAACAACTATCGGGAGGGATTGAGATTTCTCTCTGCCGTTATCTATTTTTTTCAAGGACAGCATACTTTTAATCCACAAAACACCCCATCTCTTCCCGATGAAATAGACAAAATAACCGTAGAAATAATAAATCTGGAATTTCCTGTTCTAAGTAATATCTGGAGTATGTTAGGAGGCAAATATTTACCTTCCATTGTATATAAATTTAGAATGTTAAATTTCAATCAATATGCCATGAATGAGGAAATTATACCTTTATTATTTACACCAAAATAAAAGGCTGAACCCCGAATGCAAATAAATTACACCGTTCAATTTCAGGAACTTTTATCTATTTCTATTTTCCATAGTTATTACAGCCATAATAAATGTGGAGATTTTTCCTTTGAGATGAGTAAGGAAACCTCACAGGTATTAGGAGAATATGGTATAGTTTCAAAGCAAGAATCAAATAAAATCATATTAATAATAGATGCAAATAAAGACTTTAATCATTTTTGTTATGGTGGAGCATTGAACTTAACTTTTTACTTAAAAAATAAAAATTCACAATTTTTACATTTCACTGACCTTCCATTTATTTCAAATCAGCAAATTGAATTTGAGCATATTCCAGGCAGGGAATTGTTACATACTACTAAAGCAGTGCCCATTGAGATTTGCCACGTTTCAGAAAATGTGGGAATAATTTGTAAAGTAAGTTTAAGTATTAATAAGGAAAATGAACTTTTTGGACTCGATTCAGCACAAAGAAATGACCTTTTACCTATAAGACATACTATACAGTTTAAAGAAAGAAACGTTTACTGGAAATATTTTATTTATGGCCCGAGCAGATACATGGAAGAGGCTGACTATCTATGTATTTATGAAAAAAACCAAAAAAATAGTATTACTTTTATTTCAAAGGGGATGGTAAAATTACCTAATGGAAAAGATGGATTATTATTTATATCTGAAAATAGTATACCTCTTAAAGAAAGACCGACAAAAATACTTGGTCTGTATTTAAACAAAAATAAAAATACTGAAAATCAATTAATTAAAAGCTTGCCATGTCCTGACCCCACCTCGGTACATTACGACAAAAAGGAGGAAAAGTTTTTCGTACAGGAATTTATTTTTATCTAAAAAAATATCATCAATACTTTATTTTTAGAAAAATAAATATTAGATTTATCCAAATTATATTTAAAAACACCATCAATTAATTAAAACGGAATGGCAAAAGTATTAGCAACGCCTGGGGTCTATATTGAAGAAAAGAGTGCTTTTTCTTCGTCTGTGGTTCCAGTATCAACCGCAGTACCAGCGTTTATTGGTTACACTTCACGTGCGTCTAGAGGGAACAAACCACTTACCAACGTACCAACCAGAATTACCTCATTGGCTGAATATGAAGAAATGTTTGGTGGTGCACCAAAAACAAAATTCAGTATTGAGCCTAATGATAGTAGAGGTTACACCCTGTCTGTTGACCAGGGAACGAGGTATCTTTTGCATAGTGCGTTACGTCATTTTTATTCAAATGGTGGTGGTGATTGTTATGTTGTATCCATAGGTAATTATGGAAATGGAATCAAAGCTATAGACTTTAACGACCCAGCTAATGGTAAAGGTCTGGTTACCCTTTTGAAATACATGGAACCTACCTTATTAGTGATTCCAGAGGCTATTTTACTTGAAGAAGCTGATTGTGCATCTCTTCAGCAAGCCATGTTGTTGCATTGTGGTTACACCATGAAAAACAGATTTGCTATTTTGGATGTTTTCAATGGCGACAAAGAAAGAACGTTTGACGACGAAGATATTATAAATAAGTTTAGAGAAGGAGTTGGTGCCAATTTCCTACAGTGGGGTGCAGCTTATTACCCATTTTTACAAACAACAGTAGTACAGGCAGGTGATGTTGATTTTACAAATATCAGCAACAAAGATGGTTTGATAGAAATACTTACTAAGGAAGTTGTTGATGGTGTTGCTGCTGGTTTAGTTAGAGATGCAAGGGCTGAATTGATTAAATTGGAAATCGCAAAAATTGCTACTGCCTCAACACCGGTTGAAATTTTATTGCTAAGTGATACTTTAAAAGTAATAAGCCCTACTTTTAAAAGCATATTAGCTGACATGCGTGATATTTTGAATATATTACCTCCGAGTGCTGCTATGGCCGGCGTATATGCTATGGTGGATAATTCTATAAATATTGCAAAATCACCCGCCAATGTAAGTGTTGGTAATGTAATATCTCCCGTAGTTAATATCACCAATGAAGCACAGGAAGAGTTAAACCTTCCATTGAACGGTAAATCTATTAATGCCATCAGATCTTTTACAGGAAAAGGAACCATTGTTTGGGGAGCGCGCACCTTAGATGGCAATAGCCAGGACTGGAGATATATTTCAGTTAGGAGGACTATGACATTCCTTGAGCAAAGTATTAAAATTGCTTCTGAAAGATACGTATTTGAACCCAATACGGCCACTACCTGGATATCTATTAAGGCAACTATAGAAAATTTCCTAAACAATCAATGGCAGGGAGGTCTTCTTGCCGGAAGTACACCAACCGATGCATTTTCTGTAGAAATTGGATTAGGTTCTACAATGACGGCCAATGATATACTTGACGGTATGTTAAAACTTACTGTGAAAGTAGCGATTGTTCGTCCGGCAGAATTTATCGTCATTACGTTCCAGCAACAACAACAAAAATCATAATCCTAATTAACTAACAATAAATACTTAATTATATGGCAGCTCCAACGCCAGGCACTGGTGCAGATCAAGACCAAAATTGGCCTTTACCAAAATTTTATTTTTCTGTTGACATAGGTGATCAAACCGATCTTCCTTTCCAGGAAGTATCAGGTTTAGATATTGAAACCGATGTCGTAGAATATCGTCACGGAAATAGCCCTGTTCATTCAACGATCAAAATGCCGGGTTTAATGAAATATGGTGATATTACCCTCAAAAAAGGTGTATTTACCACAGATAATTCTTTCTATGACTGGTTGATAAAAATTCAGTTGAATACTTACGAGCGACTTACTTTAGTCATCAAATTATTGGATGAGGATGCTTCTCCAAAAATGACCTGGACCGTAACGGGTGCTTTTCCAAAGAAAATAACACCTACTGATATGAACTCTCAAACAAGTGATGCAGCGATTGAATCTATTGTATTTGCTTGTGAAGGAATTACCATTGAAGCCGCTTAATAACATTCCCTGCGAAGTGGGATAAAGTATATTAGAAAAATCCTGGAGGAGGTTACCTTCCCTGGGATTTTTCTTTTTAATATATTTTTTTTTAAAACCTGAAAATTACATAAAATGGCAGGCGCACCGAATCCCAGATTACAGCCACTTCCAGGATATAACTTTTCAGTTAATATTGTTACCACTGCTTTTGGTGTTCCCGTTCCTTTAGTTGGAGATAATTATTTTAGTAAAATTTCTGGCATTTCAACCACCAGAAATACGAGTGCGGTTCAGGCAGGTGCTGGAAACATGACTACTTACCATCTGCCGACAGATATAAATTATAGTCCCCTCGTACTTGAACGAGGAATAGTAGCTGGTTTTTCACCATTAACGCTCTGGTGTGCCAGTTCAATGTCAATGCTAATGGGCGGAATTCAAACAGCAACCATTATAGTATATTTGATTGAACCTACCACCTCTGCTCCCGCTATGGCTTGGGCATTTTACAATGCTTATCCTACAAAATGGACAATAAGTGACTTTGACGCGCAGGATTCAA
>BJGN01000188.1 GCA_014190515.1 Bacteroidota bacterium | reverse complement strand
TGTAATTCGTTACAAATGTACCGTAGTTGGAACCTACCCCTCTTACCGCTCTTGTCTGATTTCTCACCGTTTGAGACTGAAAATAACTTTCCTCGTTTTGACTTAGATAATCCAATCCAAATTCTGTTTGAAACGTAAGACCTGGTAGTAATTTGGCCTTAAAATAGGTATTTCCAAAAGTACGATAAACGTCTTGTGAGAAACGACCGTAATTTACCGTCAAAATAGGATTATAATATACAGGAATATTTACATCTCCAGGAGGCGTGCCCGCATCCAATCCTGTTTCAGGGTCTAAAAAGGGGGTCATAGGCATTAAAGCAATGGCCTGTAAAGGGTTAGAAAATGCATTATCATCTGGCAAACGACGGTTGAACGTTCTTGATAAGCTGAGAGAGACGCCCAAATCGAACCATTCATTCACCTTTTGATCAAGGTTCAGGCGACCTGTAGAACGTTGAAGGTTATTTCCCACAATAGTTCCTGTTTGATCCAAATGCTGAAATGAAGTGAAGAATTTGGTGTTCGCATTTCCTCCAACAATCTGTAAATCCGCCTGGCGATATGGTCCCTTTTGGAAAACAGCATCTTGCCATTCATAAGTCTTCGTTGGATCGGACGCCCATTTTCCATAGCTGTAATAGCCCATTACATCATTTTTAACATAAGTAGTCCATGAATCAGGGCTTGTTATCGGTGTTTTATCCAGATTATCCCTGTAAGCAGCTCCTTCAAGGATTAGTTCCGCATACTGCTCTGAATTGAGCATGGCAACCCTTTTAGTTGCCTCACTATACCCTGTTTGTACATTAAATGATACGGAAGTCTTACCTGATTTTCCACGCTTTGTAGTGATAAGTACCACGCCATTTGCCGCTCTGGATCCATAAATGGCACCGGCAGAAGCATCTTTCAACACCTCAATGGATTCAATATCATTTGGATTTAAATCGGTCAGTGGGTTCATGTCCCCACCATAAGAACTCTGATCATTTGTAGTAATGGGGATACCGTCTAACACATAAAGAGGCTGACTATTAGCACTAATAGAGGAATTACCTCTAACCCTAACCGTTACAGCCTGTCCGAGTTTTCCTGATTGTGCATTGACAAAAACACCTGCTGCTCTACCTTGTAAAGCTTGATCCACACTGGCGACAGGGACATTCAAAATTTCCTCTGACTTAATTTTTGCAATATTACCGGTTAGATTCCTCTTGGATGAGGTGCCATAACCAGTAACTACAACTTCTGTAAGTTCTACGCCTGTTTGTAAAATAATGTCCACCACTTTACGTCCGTTAACTGGTTCATCCTTATTACTATAACCAATGTAAGAGACCACAAGAATATCATTTCCTGAAGCGCTTAAGGTATAAGCGCCGTCTAAGTCGGTCACTGTACCTACGGTGGTTCCCTTTACCACCACACTAGCTCCAATGAGAGGTTCACCCTCGGAATCAGTTACTTTTCCAGTAACTGTGCCCTGAGCGAAGACACCAAAAGACATGATGGAAAGAAACAAAAAGGTTAAAATTTGTTTTTTCATACTTTTTTTTATTAAAATATTGATAAATGTTAGATAAACTTAATAAAATATTTAAGTTAAAGTAAAACTTTAACTTAAATATTTTTAAATAATCTAAAATCCATATTTTATTTTAAAATTAGTCTATTTATTTTAATGTTGAGTAGATCTGCCTTATGGTCTCTTTAACACTAATCCGGCGCGAACATCTTTATATATACCACGATCAACCACAATTCTTCCATTTACTATTACATAAGGAATTCCTGTAGGATACTGATGTGGATTTTCAAAAGTACTTTGATCCTTAATGGTTTGAGGATTAAAAATAGTGATATCCGCATAATTTCCAACCTTTAAATTTCCTCTATCTTTCAATCCCATACGTTGAGCGGGTAAAGCCGTCATTTTATATAGAGCCTGACTTAAGGTAATTACCTTTTCTTCGCGAACATAATGACCTAAAACCCTGGGAAATGTGCCATAAGCCCGGGGATGAGGATGCCCCTTACCAGGAACACTTAATCGTCCATCGGAGGCAATCATGGTCATAGGATGTTTCATAATACGTCGAACGTCTTCTTCCGAAATAACATGAAAAATACAGCCTGCACCCTGATGCAATTGTGCCTGAATAACTAAATCAGCTCCATTTTCCATGGTCGGTTCCAATTTTTCCTGTATCGCCCAATCAAACAGGGTTTTTCCCTCCAATTCCGGCTTCCAGCTAAATTGACCAAATTGAATTCTTTTCAAATCCCCTCCCCCTCTGTCATTTAACAGATTGAAAATAATGCCCTTTCTTACCGAATCTCTTAAAATGGGATCTGCCATTCTTGATGAAAAATCAATATTTTTATTTTTCTCCAGAGCCCATGCAGGAATTAAAACGCCAATATTTGTATAACTTGCCGTGTAAGGATATTGATCCATCATAATATCGAGGTTCGCTTTCCTGGCTGAATCAACTAAGGCTAAAGTTAATTTACTGGCTCCCCACATGGGAATACCAATGGCTTTATGATGAGTTAAAACCACCGGAATGTTAGCTTCCCGTGAAATAAGGATGGCTTCCTGTACGCCTTCGATCAGACCAAGCCCCTCTTCTCGTAGGTGGGAAGTATAAATACCCCCAAGATTAGCCACCACTTTGGAAAGCTCAATCACTTCTTCTACTTTAGAAAATGAGCCAGGCAAGTATTTAAGACCAGTAGATATACCAAAAGCGCCCGATTTCATATTTACTGCCATAAGCTCCTTCATTTTTTCTAATTCAGCTGATGTGGGTACTCTGTTTTCCATACCCATTACCTCATTTCTAACGGAATTATGACCTACCAGATAGCCAACATTTAAACCTATTCCCAATGATTCCAGCTCTTTAAAATAATCTGACAACGGAAGTGGACCGCCACCATCGGGGCCTCCAAGGGCGGTTGTAACCCCTTGCATCACATGACTTTTTGCCTCTGGGTCGAGTGTTAACGGTTCCAAATGGGCGTGAAGGTCTATAAATCCGGGGGAAACTATCAATCCTCTGGCGTCAATTATCTTTTTCGAGGAACCTTTAATCTTAGTGGCAATTTTAACAATTTTACTATCTTTTATACCTACAGAAGCCTGTATAAAAGGTTTCGGTGAGGAAGCCTGATATAAGGTTCCATTTTTTATAATTATATCAAATGTCTGTGAAAAACTCACTTTCGTATAAGATAGAAAGAGAAACAGATAAATAATTCGCTTCATTTAAAAAATATTTTGTACATTGAATTTGCAAATTAATCTAAAAAATAAGTATTTCAGACATGAATGAATCAAATTTTTCCTTAGACCCTAAAATAGCTGGAATCATCAGCCACTTTAGTATCATTGGCTGGTTTATTGCTTTTGTCTCTAAAAAGGATGACCAGGAAAATGTGTACTTTTATTTAAGACAAACCCTGGGCATTCATCTCATATCTTTAGCCCTTTATTGGATTCCCACTTTTATGTTCTTTGCTGGCACGCTCAGACTTATTGGTGGATTAGGTATTTTCGCCTGTTGGATAATTTCCCTTTTAGGCGCAATAAATGACGAGCAAAGAAGGATTCCCGTTTTAGGCAATTTTTTTCAGGAACAATTTAGAAATCTTTAATTTGCTTCATTTTTTTCAATGAGCGCCTGTATGACGTGAGCTGCGGCATAAAGACCAAAAAGAGCAGGTAAATAGGAAATTGTACCGTAAAATGACTTTTTGTATCTATTGCCATCCGTTAATTGAAGGGAGGAGGGTATCACCGGAGTATTGGAAGATACGACGGGTATATTCCTTTTCCATCCCATTTTCCTGTATGATTTCCTTATTTGATGGGCAAATGGGCAATTTTTTGTTTCAAAAAGGGAATAAACACCCACTCCAACAGGATTTATTCTACCCCCGGCTCCCATAGAACTTATGATAGGTGTGTCAGAATGTTGACAACAAGCCAGTAAATTAAGTTTAGGTTGAACACTATCAATGCAGTCCAAAATGTAATCAAATGGTTCGTTTAACAATTTTTGCATATCCTCAGGCTCCTGAAAATGCGATATTAATGATAGCTTAATATCTTTATTAATATCTGAAAGTCGTTGAGCCATTACATCCGTTTTATGTAATCCCAGAGTAGAATCTAAGGCTATCAGCTGCCTGTTTTTATTTGAAACATCCACACAGTCACCATCTACCAGGGTCATCGAACCTATGCCTGCCCGGCCTAAAAATTCTGCTGCAAAACTGCCAACGCCTCCCAATCCTACAATTAACACCTTAGAAGCTTTCAATGTATTTACAGCTTCTTTTCCAATTAAAAGATCGGTTCTCTCCAACCATGCATCTACCATAAAAGATTATTTTAGTAATGATTCAATTGTAAAATTTCAAAGTTGATAAATTTTACTTGAATTATAATAAAATAATATAGATTTGCACGAAAAGAGAAACTACTCAAGCTAAACAAGTTACTATTTCATGACTCCACCTAACGAAAGCATTCAACAGAACGGCTTTACCAAAGTTCTTTTAAATATTTTGCTTATCGTTCCAATGGTCGTAGCAGGTTATTTATATGGATTAGCCGGCATTAATGCGAGCAATCAAGTTACATCGGACCATTTTATTTATGATTATCGGGAAATATACGCCAATCATGTTCAGTCTCGAAATGACTGGGGTGCAGATTCTTTTTTACTGTTTAAAGTAAAAAAATACTATTTTGGGGTTTTAAAATATGAAAGACCCAGCCTTACGGACCAAACATACGCTGGACTGGACTTATTATCATCATTTTTTAATAAACTAACCGAAAAGAATTCCCAGGTAAGAATCGCTTATTATGGTGATTCAGGCGTGGAAGCTGATTTGGTAACGCAAACATTAAGAGATAGTTTACAACTAATATTTGGAGGATCTGGCGTTGGATTTATTCCTGTTG
>BJGN01000187.1 GCA_014190515.1 Bacteroidota bacterium | reverse complement strand
TGTATTCATACGTTAAGCTTTGAAGAAGCTGTTGACGACAAGGAAATTGATTTTGTGAGTATTACTTCACCGGATGACACCCATTTTATTTATGCAAAAATGGCACTTGAAGCGGGTAAACATATATTAGTAGAAAAACCATTTACCTCAACCATTGAGGAAGCAGAAATACTTTTCGAACTCGCAGAAAAAAAGAATAAAAAAATCTTCATATTTCAAAATCGTCGATTTGACAGTGATTTTCAAACGGTCAAAGCCGTTCTTGATAGTGGTGTTTTAGGTAAAATCATACGGTATGAAGCTCATTATAACCGACTTTCCACGCAATTGAGTGCAAAAAAATGGAAAGAAGAAATCACCCCTTCCAGTGGGATTCTCTATGGTTTAGGCCCTCATATTTTAGACCAGGCGTTATCTTTATTTGGCACACCGAATGAATTTTGGGGTAAAACCTACATTCAAAGAAATGGATCCATTATTGATGATGCTTTCGATGTTCATTTAGGATACGGAAGAATGCAGGTTTATCTTTCCTCCAATATGTTTATGCGGGAGGAAACACCGAGATATATTATACATGGTGAAAATGGTTCTTTTGTGAAATATGGTATTGACCAGCAAGAGGATCATTTGAAAGTAGGACTTATGCCAGGTATGAAGGGTTTTGGTATGGAAGAACCTAAATATAACGCCAGGTTGAATGTAGATAATGGATACTATGTTTTTAAAGGCGAAATTGAATCGAAAGTAGGTAATTGGAACTTGTTATTTAATCATATTGCCTCTGTGATTCTCGATAATAAACCCTATTTAATTGAAAAATCACATATTCTGGATCAAATAAACATTCTTTCTTCCGTTAAATCAAAGGAAAATGTCTGAGAAGGAAAAAATGTTAGCAGGCTTACCTTATAATTCCAGGGATTCTGAATTATTGGCACGATATTATGTTGCCAGAAAATTATTGGCAAACCTTAATAATTCATCTCCCCATGATACTGAACAACGAAATGAGTTATTTACCTTATTATTGGGTAGAATTGGAGAAAATGTATGGATTGAAACCCCTTTTTTTTGTGATTATGGAGAACATATTTTTATTGACGAAGGTACTTTCATTAATGTAAATGCTATTTTTCTGGATAATAATATCATAAAAATTGGGAAAAATGGCTTAATCGGTCCTGGTGTCCAATTACTGACTGCCAGTCATCCACTAAGTGCAAGGGAAAGATTAATCTTTTCAAATGAAAATCTAAAAACAAGCTATAAGACTTTTTCGAAACCAATTCATATTGGGGATAACTGCTGGATTGGCGGCAATACGGTTGTTTTACCTGGCATAACCATTGGTAATAATATCACCATTGGTGCAGGAAGTGTGGTTACAAAAGATATTCCGGATAACGTGCTTGCTTATGGAAATCCTTGTAAAATCATTCGTCCAATTCCCTGATACATTCAGTTACATCAAGAAATTGGACGAATGAAGTTGGATAAGAAACTATTTTTGAGGTTGTCTGCTTGAACTTTTTTCTTTGGTTGGAAAATTTGTTGGTACTGTTTGAGTAACCTTTCCAGAAGCCACCCACTCTGTCCCTCTTTGTAACAAAGTAATGAAACCGACACAATGCATAGAATAATCTTCATGGCCCATCATATTATGGAAAATTTTTCCTTTCCCATAATTTAGTGTCAAAACGCTGGGTTCATGTCTTCCTGTCCCCTTTTGATCTTTTGAACTATAAGCTGTTGCCAGAATATTCATGTTAATAGCTGGTCCGCGCATCAAATCATACAATTCATCTTTAGTATGTAACCATTCCATTGGAAGACCTTTCATAATAGGGTGTTCCTCAATTCTTGTTTTAATAACAAATTCATGTTGTGTTCCATGGTGTCCACCAGGCCCTGGAGTATTATCCCTAATTAATTCATCCTTTTCATTATAATAGACATAAGGCCCGTCTTTTTCAGTCCTTTTCTCCCAACCCCCTAAACCAATCATTTCGTTATAAGCCTTCCAATATGGAAATGAATTATCCGCCGCATGTATTATTACAAGCCCACCACCCTTAGCAACAAATTTCTCTAAGGCCAGTTCAGTTTGTCTTGGCCACGATTTGCCATTGTAATTGGAAAGAATTACGTCATATCCTTTAAAGGAGGGCATAAATTGATCTAATGAGGAATCTTTTGGAGGTGTAGTTAACACATCGACCATAAATAGACCTGTTTCTTCTAAATACCCTTTCATAATGGGGGTGGTAATGGCCCATTTGTGGTTATTCTGACCATCAATGATTAATACTTTCCATTTAGGAGGAGCTGAATGGGAAAAAACAGAAGCATTTAGCGTAGAAAAAGAAAAACATAAAACGCTAAGTAATAAGACAAGATTATTTTTCATAAAACTAATTTAAGTATTAATAAAAGCGGGAGAGAGCTGTTTTGCCTGGTAAATTATCCGTTCTGAACGGAGAAGCAGGCAGACCATCCTTATTATAGAGATTTGCTTCAATGGGTGAATCAGACCAACCATATCGAACCATGACAGGATTTAAACCATTGGGGTGATATACTTCCACCTTATCGGCCACGATAACAGCTTTTGCAAAATAAAAAACACCATCTGAAGATGCCACTTCAAATCCTTTCAGATAACCATATTTGTCCTTTGCTATTAAACCTGAACCTATATGTTTAAAAGTAAGGACAGCTTTATTCTTTATTTGCAACATTTTTTCAAATAATGGCCCACTGTAAACAATATCCTTATTATAGGCCAATTTTTCGGCTGAAAGAGCCATTCTAATGCCAACATCCTTTTTATTTAATGGATGAATATCATTTGGATCACCAACATCAGTTATAACAGCCATTCCTGTTTTTGGTAAAGTTAGGGTTTTCAATTGGGCTTCTCTCAATTCAGCCCAGGGAGATCCGGTATTACTATCATTAAAAGGGCCATAACTGGATAATTGGGCAAAAATAAAAGGAAATTCATCTTTCCATTTGGCTCGCCAATCCTGAATCATTAATGGGAAAGATACTTCATATTCTTTGGCCCGACCAGCATTTGATTCACCCTGATACCAAATTACCCCAGCCATTGGAAATCCTTGAATGGGTGCAATCATCCCATTAAAACACAAAGTACCCTGATTATTCATCCATTTTTCGTACCTCCTTTTTGCCGACCAATCAGGATGAATCTTCCATTCTTTATCCATTAGCGGTATTTTAGCGGCTGGAAAATCCAGACTAAAATCCTGTTTAGGACCATCAAACCCCATATAGCCATAAGTTACCCGATTATTTTCACCGAAATGAATCAACAGTGAATTTTCCCCTTCCTTGAAAGTATTTGCAGGAATTGAAAATTGAATTTGATCCCCATAAAAACCATGATGCACTAATTTACCATTCACATATAATTTGAATACACTTCTATTTTTACCAAATCTAAAAGTTGCTAACTGGTTAATGAGACCTTTATCAACATTTATTTTTCTAAAAATAAAAGCATTTCCACGAAAAGAAGAAATTCCTTTCCAATCCCATTGTCCTGTTGGATCTTTGGACATCCAGTTTTCTGCATTAAAATCAGGCGAAAAAAAGGATTTATAATCAATTTGGTTGATATTATAATTTTCACTGCCATGAAAAATAGCCAGCGTTTTTTTCTCCCAAAAAACAGAATCCTCTGCCCAACTTTTAGGCATTTCTTCCGCGTATTTCTTAAAAACAGCGGATTCAAGTAAACCTGAGTGACTTATCCAGGTTTCCACATGCGTACCACCCCATGAGGAATGAATTAACCCAATGGGAACCTGAAGATCTTGTTGTAATTTCTTGGCAAAATAATAACCTACCGCAGTAAAATTACCTGCATTTTCAGAATTTGCCAATTTCCAACCTTTCGATTCAAAATCGGTATTTGGAGTGAAGGATAGTGTTTTAGGTACTTCAATATGTCTGATTAAAGGATTATTGGCAATTTTAATCTCCTCTTCACCACCTAAAGATTTCCTTAGCTTCCATTCCATGTTAGACTGACCGGAGCATAACCAAACCTCCCCCATCAAGATATCGGACACTTGAATGACTTCATCTTTATCTGAAACAGATAAAGTTAATGGAGAACCAATATTTCTGGCTGGAAAAGATACTTCCCAACGACCCGATGGGTTCGTTTTAGCCTCCACTTCCTGGTCGGCAAACTTTATTTTAACCATAGTTTCAGGAGAGTTAAATCCCCAGAAAAGAATAGGTTTATTTCGCTGAAGCACCATGTGATCTCCAAATATGGAGGCCAACCTAAGTTGCGCGGACGCAATAAGAGGAAGAAACAGGATAAAAACAAAAAAAGTCAAGATTCTCATGATGAATATGGCGTAGTTTAAAAGAAACAATCTAATTTAGAAAAATTATTCATGATTATGAAATTAACCCAACAAATGAAAATACAAATTTCATTTTTAATCCTCTTATTGACCTTGCAAATGAGTCACACGGACCTGTTTTCCCAAATATCGGTTCCTTTTAACAAAGGAGTTAATTTAACTAATTGGTTTCAAGTGAACGAGGTTGCACAAATACAAATCAATAAATACACTAAAAAAGATTTTGAACAACTGAAATCGTTGGGTTGTGATGTCATCAGATTACCCATTCATTTACATTCCCATACTTCAGGACAGCCAAATTTCGAGGTTAATCCTCTCTTGTTTGAATTTCTAGATGAAATAGTGGTCTGGGCAGAAGATTTGAATATGCATCTCATTTTGGATAATCATACGTTTGACCCCTCAGGTTTTACACCGTTGAATATTGACTTACCCCTTTTAAAAATTTGGCCTCAAATAGCCAGGCATTTCAATGGGAATACAAACATATTTATTTTGAAATTTTGAATGAACCAAATGGCATAACGGATGCAGCCTGGAATCAAATCCAGGGAAAAGTAGTGACTGCCATTAGACAAGTCAATAAGGAACATACAATTATTGTAGGGCCCGCGAATTGGAATAATTATCAAAATTTAAA
>BJGN01000186.1 GCA_014190515.1 Bacteroidota bacterium | reverse complement strand
ATCGTTATAGCCGATCATGGAAATTCTGACTATATGATTAATCCCGATGGAACGCCAAATACTGCCCATACCATGAACCCTGTTCCCATCATTTATGTGGCAGAAAATGCGTCAGAAAACAAGGTATCTCACGGTAAATTGGGAGATATAGCGCCTACTATTTTGCATTTGATGGAAATAGACCTACCCGTTGAAATGACTGGTAACAATCTTATTTCAAAAAAATAAGGCCTTATTTCCATTTGATATTGCAACCAGCACTGGGATATTGAATGGGGGAAATTTCTTTTCCTGCAACTACATTATCTATGGCTTGTCGTAAATCGCTGCCGTCCAATGGTTTGTCATTACCAGGTCGGGAACTGTCTATGCGTCCACGGTAAACCAAATGTAAATGCTTATCGAAAAGATAAAAATCAGGAGTACAGGCGGCATCATATTTCCTGGCAATTTCCTGCGATTCGTCGTATAGATACGGAAAGGTGTATCCCGTTTCTTTCCCATGTTCGCTCATCTTTTCAGGCCCATCCTGTGGATATTTTATCGCATTGTTTGAACTTATACCATAAAACTGCACGCCAGCATTTTTATAATCTGCTGCTATTCGAACTATTTCAGGATTCACATGTATGACGTAGGGACAATGATTACACAGAAACATAATGAGCGTCGCTTTTGCCGGAGGCATCTCGTACAAAGTTATTTCCTTATCGGAAAGGGTGTCAGGTAAAGTGAAATTTGGTGCTTTAGTGCCCAATGGCAGCATATTAGATTCTGTGTAAGCCATGGTTTGTATTTGAAATTTGTCGGTAAATATAAGCTAATTAGGATTGTTCCGCAAAAATGATAAAAACGGATTAAATTTGCCCTTAATTAATTAAAAGGATACATGTTTCAAACGTATGATGTAATTGTGGTGGGTGCAGGGCATGCAGGTTGTGAAGCCGCCGTAGCCGCTGCCAATATGGGCTCTAAGGTGCTGTTAGTTACCATGAATATGCAGACGATTGCACAAATGTCTTGTAATCCTGCGATGGGTGGCGTAGCTAAAGGTCAGATTGTCAGAGAAATAGATGCATTGGGCGGTTATTCAGGTATTGTTACCGATGAATCAGCGGTGCAATTCAGAATGCTTAATCTGTCGAAAGGACCCGCTATGTGGAGCCCACGTGCACAAAGTGACCGCATGCAATTTGCTCAAAAATGGAGAATGATGCTTGAGGATCATCCCAATATAGATTTTTGGCAAGACATGGTTAAGGAGTTAATTGTCGAAGATAACCGGGTTAAGGGGGTCGTTACTGGCATGGGTTTGTCCATTAACAGTAAATCGGTGGTCCTCACTAATGGTACTTTTTTAAATGGAATTATACACATAGGGGAAAAACAGATTGGTGGTGGCCGTTCTGGTGAATCCGCAGCTAAAGGGATCACAGAACAGTTAGTTAGCCTGGGATTTGAAGCAGGTAGAATGAAAACGGGTACTCCTCCCCGGGTGGACGGGCGAACATTGAACTACGAGGCCATGGAAATTCAGCCTGGTGACGAAAATCCCAGTCGCTTTTCATATACAGAAACATCACCTTTAGTAAATCAACTTCCTTGTCATATTACTTATACAAGTCAGGAGGTTCACGATATTTTAAGAACCGGATTTGACCGTTCTCCTATGTTTAATGGAAGAATAAGGGGCTTAGGTCCAAGGTATTGTCCCTCTATTGAAGATAAAATTGATCGGTTTTCCGATAAGGACAGGCATCAACTTTTCGTTGAACCTGAAGGTCGGACTACTTGTGAAGTTTATGTCAATGGCTTTTCCTCTTCTTTGCCAGAAGATGTTCAATACAAAGCCATATCAAAAATTGCTGGCTTTGAAAAGGTGAAAATGTTCCGCCCTGGCTATGCTATCGAGTACGACTTTTTCCCTCCAACCCAACTTTCTCTTAGCCTGGAAACGCATTTATTGAAAGGGCTATTTTTTGCAGGTCAGATAAATGGTACAACGGGGTACGAAGAGGCGGCAAGTCAAGGTCTTATGGCAGGTATCAATGCCCATCTTTCGGTGGTGGAAAAAGAACCCTTTATCTTAAAACGTTCCGATGCTTATATAGGCGTTTTGATAGATGACCTCGTGACTAAAGGTACCCAGGAACCTTATAGAATGTTCACCTCAAGAGCAGAATATCGCGTACTTCTCAGACAAGATAATGCCGATATACGTCTAACCCCGCTGGCCGTTGAGCTTGGTATGAATTATATGGACGACAGAATTAAAAAAGTGGAGGATAAAGTAGCCGATGCTAAAAAAATTACCCGCTTTTTAAATGAGTGCAGTGTTGAACCAGACCAGATAAATGGACTGCTTGAAGAAAAAGGAAGCATGCCCATTAAGCAGAAGGTGAAAGCGCAGGGCATTATTCTTCGACCTAATATTTCTATTGCCGATGTCAGGAACGTTGTTCCGGGTTTAAATGAATTTCTCTCAAATTATAAGGCCGAAGCGGTAGAACAGGCTGAAATAAATATGAAATATGCCGGTTATATGGCAAAGGAACAAGAAATGGTTGATAAAATGAGCAGATTGGAAATGCTAAAATTATCAGAATCTTTTGCTTATCATTCCTTAACTTCGCTGTCCGCTGAGGCAAGAGAAAAACTGACGCGTATGAAACCGATGACCATTGGTCAGGCTAGTCGTATCAGTGGGGTTTCTCCGGCAGATATCAGCGTTTTACTCATTCACCTTGGTCGATAACCTTTAAAATCAACGAATATGTATCCTATTTTGGTTCATTTACACTCTGGCTTCAGATGGGTTCTTTTAATAACTCTCGTCTTAGCTATTATTCAAACAGCGGGCAAATTGTCCGGCAATCATTCTTTTACCGATAAGGATAAGAAAATGCCTCTGTTTGCTTTTATTTCTTGTCATATACAGCTTTTAGTGGGGTTGATATTATATGCAATCAGTCCAAAAGTGGTTTTTTCAGCTGAATCAATGAAGGATGCTATGAGCCGTTTCTTTTTAGTTGAGCATACTTCTATGATGATTTTAGCTATCATTATCATTTCTGTTGGATATATTATGGCAAAAAAAGTAGCACCTGAAAAGAAAGCGTTTAGTCGCATTTTCTGGGCTTATCTGATTGGTCTTATTCTTATTTTAGCAAGTATTCCCTGGCCATTTATGGGTTATGGAACCAGCTGGTTTTAAATAAAATGGGCTTTTCTAGTATAAATAAAATACCCCCTCTGGTTCTCCATATAACTTTGGGGGTATTTTTTTTATGTCTGGCTCATTCCTCACTGCATGCGCAGGACAATGTGTTTGCCTCTCTTTCAGGCTTTCCTTTGAATACCGATAAATGGAATCTGGTAGCTGATGCGCGCGTGGGAGACACAAATGGCGACGCAGATAATAACCAAGATGAAATTATTCTTTGCACTGCTCAGATGTTTAGAAATGGGGGGTTATTTTTAAAAGAAGCCATTGATTTAAGCGTTTGTAGCAAATGGGCGGTTTCTTTTGAATTCAGAATGTTTGAAGGCTCAAGTGCCGATGGCATCGCTTTCTGTTTTTTGGTAAATCCTCCTACAGGATATATAAGTGGGAGTGGGGTTGGAATACCTCAAAATCCAAGGGGATTAATGGTCGTTCTGGATACCTATAATAATTGTGGCGGGGTAAATCCTGAACTCCAGATACGTTATGGCAACGGGCAGAATTATTCAGAGTGTCCAACGAATAGTCAACCTACCTTATTCGGGCTTAGAGAACTGAGAGATTATAATTATAAAAAAGCCAGGGTTGAATACAATCAAGGAAATATAAAGGTAACGATTGATAGCACCATCACGCTCGAAGGTTTTTATCCAATCAATTATGCAGGTTATATGGGTTTTACCGCTTCAACGGGTGGATCAACGGACATACATTCTGTAAAAAACATTAATATATACACGCAAATTCCAGAGGTTTCAGCCATTCCTGACACTTCATTTTGTTTGAATGATTCTTTGGTTTTAAATAAAGCGCAAGGCTTTAATTTGTTGGGGTGGTCCGATGGAACTAAAACCGATAGAAAAGTAATCCGCGATACTGGCCTTTACTGGGTGAAACTTGAAAATCAGTGTGGTTCGTTTGTAGATTCCTTTCATGTAAGAAGACAGGATCCCTTTCAATATGATATGGGGCCTGACCAGACATATTGTTTTGGTGGAAAAGTTACGCTCGATGCAGGAAGTATTTATAATGCGTTTAAATGGTCAGACGGCACCACCACACGAACGAATACCGTAGGAAAAAACGGGGTCTATTCTGTAAAAGTGCGAAAAGGCTCCTGTTGGTCGGAAGACAGTATCCGGGTGTCTGCTTTGCCTGCCTTTAAGGTCGATATGGGAAAGGATACTTCGTTTTGCCGCGGCGATTCATTGGTTGTTCAGCCTTTTGTGAAATATGCAACATATCTGTGGAATAATGGACAAACGACGCCATCTCAGACCATTTTCGCGCCAACTTCCTTCAAAATTACCGTTACAGATAGTGAAGGATGCATTGGTTATGGCGCCAAAGTGGTTGGAATGAATGAGTTGCCGAAATTTGTCGATTTTGATGCCTCCGTACCTTTTAGGGTTACGATGGAGGTAATAGGTGGTTCTCCGCCCTATTATTATTCCCGGGACAATGCCTTTTTTCAGGCAGACAAAACAATTCCTATCATTTCCGGGAATTATTATTCATTGTATGTTAAGGATAAATATGGTTGCAGAGATCAAAAATTAAATCTTCTTCTAGGAGTCCCTCAAATTTCAATCCCTAACTTTTTTACACCGAATGAGGATGGGTTCAATGACTTTTGGGAAATTGGTGGCATAGAAGCCTTTCCCGACTGCGTCATCTCTATTTTTGATCGGTCCGGAAGACTTTTATCGCAATACCAAGGCATAGTTAAGGGTTGGGACGGAACTTTTGGTTCTTTACCTATGCCTGAAAATGATTATTGGTATGTTATCGATTTAAAAAATGGGGAGTTGCCAAAACGAGGACATTTTACCCTGAAACG
>BJGN01000185.1 GCA_014190515.1 Bacteroidota bacterium | reverse complement strand
TACTTTTTCTGCCTGTCCCGTTCTCACCAAATCGAACCAACGCTGCTGTTCCATGGCCAATTCAATGCGACGTTCCTTCCAGATTCGCTCTCGAAGAGTTAATATGTCAGAAAAAACAACGTCAGGTAAAACGGTAGTCCTGGTACCTCTGGCCCGCTGTCTTACCTGATTGAGATATTTTAGGGCTTCCGTTGGATTATTTAACTCGTTTAATGCTTCAGCAGCTATCAATAGCACATCGGCATACCTCAGGATTCTAATGTTTCCAGGACCATTATCCTGAAGTCCAGGATGAGATTCAACCCAAGCCTTTTGATTATATCTTTCATTTTCCATAGAAGGATTATCTTCAATTACCCCAGACCCGTCGGGAAGTACTTCCCCCACGTATAGCACGGTGGCATCACGACGAGGATCACCAGGTTCATAAGACCGAACCAAATCGTCCGATGGATTGTTGAATCCCCAGCCCAAATTTGGACTTCCACGCACCCCTTGAACCATGTTAAATGCAGTAGCACCTGCGTAAGATGCCTCTAAAGCAGTAGCTTGAATTTCAAATAGTGACTCTACTCCATTCTCCCCTTCTTTTCTGAAAAGTCTTGCATAATCGGGGAAAAGCGAATATTCCTTAGAATCAATGACCTCTTTCGCCCATTTAGCAGCATTGGTAAAATCTCCCTGGGTTAAAAAGACTTTGGCTAATAATCCAGCGGCAGAACCTTTAGTAACTCTGCCCAGATCAACGGGTTCCATGGCCGATTTAAGAGGTAAACTAGTTACCGCAATATTCAAATCGGACTTAATCTGTTCATACAATTTTTCTACACTTGCCCGTTCCTGCGTGTAAAATTCATCTTGCGTTAATGGTTTGGTAATCAAGGGAACAGAGCCGTACCATCTGACCAGATTAAAATAAAAATGAGCTCTAAGAAAATGAGCTTCACCCATCCATCTTTTCCTTAGACTCTCATTCATTTTAGGAATCTTTGGAATACCATCAATAGCCACATTAGCTCTAAAGATAGCTTGATAATAGCCTCTCCAGGTTTGCCTTATATCCTCCGGATTCCTTGAATCATAAGTAAAATCATCAAAAGCGTTCAGACGTTCTGCATCAGCGGGAAAACTACCTTTTACGGCATCATCTGAAACAATATCCGTCATCCCTAAGTAGGGAAATGAGACAAAGTCCCAACTCCTCATTTGGTTATAAATGGCGTTAATAGCCCAACCACCCTGCTTTTCTTCCTGGAAAAAATTCTGCGCATTAATTTCACCTAATGGCTTTACCTGAAGAAATTCTTCCCCACAAGAAGGATAGAAAACAAGGGCAAACATTACAAAAATCAAACGAAATGGAGGAAATATATTTTTCATATTCTATTATTTCACGAATTAAAAATTACACTGAATACCAAAAACCAAGGTTTTAGATAAAGGATAAATTCCTCTGTCAATCCCTACCTGTAGCACATTTTCTGACCCAACTTCAGGGGTATACCCTGAATATTTTGTCCAGGTAAATAAATTATTTGCCGTACCATAAATACGCAATAATCTGATACCTAATTTTTTAACTAAACTATCAGCTAAGGTATAGCCAAGTCCCAGCGTACGCAATCTGAAAAATGACCCATCCTCAAGAAAATGATCTGATACTACAAAATTGGGGTATCCGCCATTGGTAATTCTGGGATCAGTGGTGGAAAGATTATCTTTATTCCACCTGTTTAAGAAGGATGTCTCAAAATTTGGAATACCGAATCCACGAAACATTTTTTTGGCATTTAAAATTTTATTTCCATACACACCATTAAAATCGGCGTTAAAATCAAAACCGCTGTATGATAATTCAAGATTAAAACCATAATTGAACGTAGGTATTGGACTACCTAACCAGGTTCTGTCTTTAGCATTAATAATGCCATCTGCATTAATATCTTCAAAACGCAAATCTCCTGGTTTTACGGGATTATTATTAGGATATTTTTTTATGTCTTCTGCATTTTGATAAATGCCAGCCACCTTGTATCCAAAAAAGGAACCAATGGGGTATCCAGGTTGTGTCAGTGTGGCAAAATCACCATTTATCACCACATCTCTCAAAGCATTTCCTGTAGAACCAAGGGAAATGACGTTATTATCAAGGAAAGAACCCAGAACACTCAACTTATAATTGAGTTTACCCTCTTTATTTTGAAAATTCAGGGTAACATCTAAGCCTTTATTTACGACATCAGCGGCATTCACATAAGGATTTCCCGCTGACCCGACATAATCAGGAATAGGCACTGGCACCAAAATTTTAGTGGTTAACCTATGATAAACATCCACCTCAGCGGTAAGTCTGTTGTCTAAGAACCCAATATCAAAACCACCATTTAAACTTCTAGATTGTTCCCATTGTAAAAATGGGTTGGCCAAAGTGACTAAGGAAGCACCAAAAATGAGTGCTTCATCGGGACCAAAAACGGCACTTAAGTTATTAGTCACGGTAGGAATGGCGGCACCGGTAGGAATTTTATCATTTCCTAAAATACCCCAGCTTGCTCTAAATTTCAAATTACTTAAGGCCTGCACATTTTTCAAAAAAGACTCTTCTTTTGCGCGCCAGGCGAAAGCAAGCGATGGAAAATTACCACCTCTTTTTTCACTTCCAAATTTAGATGAACCATCTCTTCTTAAACTAACGGTCAGTAAATATTTATCTTTAAATGCATAGTTTGATCTGAAAAGATAAGATTCATAACGCTCTGGCGTATTTGCCCCCTGATAATTGGTAGCTGTTTGTGCATCACCCGCGTTTAGATAATAAAAATCTTCGGTATCGCCAATCAGCCTGTTTCTGGAACCTCCCATGAATTCACCTTGTCTGCTTTGAACGGTATAACCTGTTAACAAAGTCAATCTATGTTGTTTAAAATCCTTTTGAAAAACGGCTGTATTTTCCCACTGCCAATCTGAGGATTGAGAATTCCCTACAAACAATCTACTCTCTGGATTTTGTTGTTTATCATTTACAAAAAATTGAGGTTCAAAACTTTTACTCTTGTTTGAAAATGAATTGAATCCAATACTACTTTTGAGCGTAAGATTTTTCAATGGATTAACATCGATAAAAGCATTTCCCGCCATTTGCTGGCCATTTGACCTGTTATAGGCATTGTATTTCAGCTGCGCAGCGGGATTACTCACATTGGACAAGGTAGAAGTATTTCCAAAATTCCCATCGGCATCCACTGCAAGGGCTGTAGGATCGGCAGCATAAGCATTAAAAACGATACCCCCTGGTTCGCGATTTGCCGCAGACTGTACGAACGAAATATTATGACCTATTTTAACAAAAGATGCCAATTGGTAAGTGTTGTTTATGCGCAAAGAATAGCGATTAAAATAGGATGATTTTATAATACCATCTTGTAAAAAGGCATCACCACTAATACTGTAGGTCATTTGATCTGAACCACCGCTAACCTGTAGATTATAACTGCTAAAAGCTGCATTTCTATAAATTTCATTTTGCCAGTCCGTTCCCTGACCTAAAGAACCAGGATTAGGAAAAACGAGTCTGTTAGATAATTCGTTGACTAACAAGCCATATTCACTGGCATTGGCCAGCGATAATAATTTTGCAGGTTGTTGCACCCCTTGCCAGGCATTAAAACGTATTTGCGCCTTTGTATTTTTCGAACCTTTCCTGGTTGTAATAATGATGACACCATTGGCGCCTCTGGTACCATAAATAGCCGCAGCGGAAGCATCTTTAAGCACTTCCATGGAGGCGATATCAGTAGCATTTAAAAAATCGATATTATCCAAAATAAGTCCATCCACCACATAAATAGGTGAGGCCCCGTTTAGGGTACCTGTTCCACGAATTCTGACAATAGGAGCTTCCCCAGGACGCCCACTTCCAGAAACTACCTGGACACCGGCAATTTTCCCTTGTAAGGCCTGGGTAATATTTGCCGAGGCAACTTTTTGCAGATCTTCCGATTTTATAGAGCTAACTACGCCTGTTAAATCGCTTTTTCTTTGTGAGCCGTAGCCAATGACAACGATTTCGTCTAGTAATTCAGCGGATTCATTCAATACAACATTGATTTCCGACATACCATTAACGCCTATTTCCTTAGAACCATAACCAACGTAGGAAAAAACAATAACAGATTGATTGTCAGATACTTCAATGCTATAACCACCATCGATGCCAGACAAGGTACCGGCACTTGTATTTTTCACCATAACATTCACGCCAACCAGTGATTCACCTTTTTCGTCGGTAATTTTTCCTTTCACCCGAAACTGAGAAAATCCTGAAAAAGAACAAAGTAGGAGAATATTTAAGGCGAATAAACTTCGAATGAAAAACTTATTTGTGATATAGAACATCATAGAATAAAAATTTTAAGCTAAATCATTGGATTACTGAACTAGGGTAAATCGAGTTTTTAAAGTTGTTAAAGAGCTGCCACCTATAAAGACATCAAAATCACCAGGTTCCCAAATGGGTAAATTTTGTGGATTATAGAAGGTAAGATCATTTACAGAGAGGGTAAATTTAACGGTCTTTTGCTCACCAGCCTTAAGATTTATTTTTTCAAATCGTTTAAGCTCTCTCACTGGTCTTGTAACACTGGCGACTACATCCCTAATGTATAATTGAACAACTTCTTCACCAGCTAATTCTCCTGTATTTTTCACAACCACAGAAAATTCAACCGGACTATTCTTCGTCATTATTTTTTCATTCAAAGCGATAGACGAATACTCAAATTGGGTGTAACTCAGGCCGAAACCAAAAGGATAAAGCGGCTCATTGGGACTATCCAGGTATTTTGAGGTATATTTATTTACAGCATCAAAAGGTCTTCCCGTTGATTTAACATTATAGTGAATAGGAATTTGCCCCATATTTTTCGGAAAAGTCATAGGTAATTTTCCAGAGGGATTATACTTTCCGAAAAGCACATCGGCGATAGCATTTCCGCCTTCGGTGCCTAAAAACCAGGTTTCCAAGATAGCCTGCGCGTTCAAATCCACCTGATCAAGAATCAGGGGTCTGCCATTCATCAATACCACAATAATTGGTTTTCCCAATGCGG
>BJGN01000184.1 GCA_014190515.1 Bacteroidota bacterium | reverse complement strand
CTTTTGGTAATTATACCGTTAGCCTTACTGTACCTTCAGATCACGTGGTTGCTGCAACAGGCGTTTTAACAAACCCTAAAGAAGTACTCACAAAGGATCAGTTCACCCGTTTTGAAAAAGCTAAATCAGAACGAATTAACCCAATGGCTATCGTTACAGAAACGGAGGCAAGAGCGGCTGAATTGACCAGAGCAAAAACCGAGAAAACATGGGTTTTTCAAGCTAATAATGTACGTGATTTTGCCTTTGCTTCCTCCAGGAAATTTATCTGGGATGCCATGGGGGTAGCTCAGAAAAATGGCACCGTGGTTATGGCCATGTCCGCTTATCCTAAAGAAGGTAATCCACTTTGGTCTCAATATTCAACAAAAGCCGTAGCTCATACCTTAAAATGGTACACTCATCATACTTTTGATTACCCATATCCAGTTGCCTGGTCCATTCATACCAATAATATTGGCATGGAATACCCCATGATTTGCTTTAATGGAGGAAGACCCGACGAGGACGGAACTTATTCCGAAAGAGTAAAATATGGCATGATAAGCGTTATCATCCATGAGGTTGGGCATAATTATTTTCCCATGATTGTCAATTCAGACGAAAGACAATGGACCTGGATGGATGAAGGGCTGAATTCCTTTTTACAATATTTGGCAGAACAACAGTGGGAACGGGATTATCCCTCAAGAAGAGGTCCGGCATCTAATATAGTAGAATATATGAATGGTGATATCAACCAGATAAGGCCCATAATGACCAATTCTGAATCTGTCTTTCAATTGGGTAATAATGCTTATGGTAAACCTGCAACGGCACTCAATATACTAAGAGAAACGGTCCTCGGAAGAGAATTGTTTGATTACGCTTTCAAGATGTATTCTACCCGCTGGATGTTTAAACACCCGGCGCCTGCCGATTTTTTTAGAACCATTGAAGATGCTTCAGGCATTGATCTTGATTGGTTCTGGCACGGCTGGTTCTTTACCATCGATAAGGTAGATATTGGCCTGGACAAAGTTTCCTGGTATAAAATAGATTCTAAAAACCCCGAGGTGGAGTTACCTTACCAAAAAGGTTTGGCAGAAAGTAAAAGGAATATTTCAAGTTTGAGAAATGAAAAGGAAATCTTGAAAACACAAGACGAAATAGACTTAGGTCTTAAAGATTTTTATTCAACTTATGATCCATTCGCCGTTACACCTTTATCAATCAGTGAGAGAGATAAGGCAATGAAAAATATGTCTGAAGCCGAAAAAAGTGTGTTGTCAAGCAATAAAAATTACTACGAAATTACTTTTTCGAATAAAGGTGGTCTGGTAATGCCTCTTATCCTCCTTTTTGAATATATCGATGGGACAAAGGAAGAATTCAGGGTACCTGCTGAAATATGGAGAAAAGATAATTTTACCGTTACCAAAGTTTTTCCAGCAAAAGGTGAAGTGAAACAAATATCTCTTGACCCATATTTTGAAACGGCTGATGTGGATTTGTCCAATAATTACTATCCTGAAAAACCAACCCCATCCAGATTTGAATTATTTAAGTCACGAGGTTTACCCGCATTTCCAAATCCAATGAGAAGTGCAAGACAACAAGGTGGAAATTAAAATAAATCTTTATTAAAAAACAAATGGAGATTCATCCTTGTTAGGGAATTGAATCTCCATTTATTATTAGAAAAAATAGAAATATGCCGCTGCAACGGGAAGAAAACCTATCCCTTTCCTCAAATATACAGGCCAATGGCAAAATTGGCTTTTCCAGTCCTTCTAATATTGCCTTAGTAAAATATTGGGGGAAATATGGAGACCAGTTACCACAAAATCCTTCCATCAGTTTCACTTTGGACCACTCAAGAACAGAAATGATTCTCGAATATAGCCCGAAAGGAGAGGTGGATAAACATAAGACCATTGATCTGACTTTTACATTTGAAGGAAAAGAAAATAAAACTTTTGGAGATAAAATAACTGCTTTTTTAACCAGGTTATTACCAACGCATCCATATCTCGGCCAATTAAAATTCAACCTGTCCAGCACGAATACCTTTCCACATTCCGCAGGCATTGCCTCATCTGCTTCTAGTATGAGTTCTTTGGCTTTATGTATTTGTACCTTAGAAAATCACTTGTTTCAAAAAATGAATGAGGTTGAAACATTGAAAAAAGCCTCTTATCTGGCACGCTTGGGATCAGGAAGCGCCTGCCGATCCATTTATCCTCTCATCGCCTCATGGGGAGAATCAGCGGCCATCCCTGATTCCACGAATCTGAATGGCACACCCCTAGCAAATGATTTGCATCCCGTATTTAGAACCTATAAGGATGCTATTTTATTAGTTAGCAAAAAGCAGAAAGATGTGTCATCGCGGGCCGGACATAAATTAATGGAAAATAATCCATATGCCACCGTTCGATATGAGCAGGCAAATAATCATCTGTCTCAATTAGTAACAGCCTTGAAAAATGGTGATTTGGATACATTTATCCAAATTACAGAATTAGAGGCCATGACCCTCCATGCCTTAATGATGTGCTCAAGTCCTTATTTTCTTTTATTTGAACCAAATACCATCACGCTGATAAGAAAAATCAGAAGTTTTAGGGAAAATACCAATATTCCCGTATGTTTTACCTTAGATGCAGGCCCAAATATACATTTGCTTTATCCGGAAGCCCATCAGGAAAAAGTTCATGATTTTATAACCAATGAATTATCTGGGTATTGTGAACAAAATAAATGGATAGCTGACCAGGTTGGAAATGGTCCTTTCTCCTTATTTTAAAAAACACCACCTTGAATATTGCGAAAAAAATACTTTGTCTGGTTTTCTCGGCGGTGCTATCAAGCGCATGTTCACAAAATCAACCTTTAGATAAACCAAGAACTAAACAACTTGCTTTTAGTAAGAAAATAGATGGCCTGATCTCTTTTACGGTGCCATTAATGAGCGTAAACGAACTCTTGAATAATAAAGATAAATTTATTATTTTTGACGCGCGAGAAAAAGCCGAATTTGACGTCAGTCATATCCCAGATGCAATCTATTTAGGATATTCAGATTTCAATGTTGGTAGAATAAAGAATATTCCTAAAGAAAAGAATATAGTTATTTATTGCTCTATTGGCTACCGAAGTGAAAAAATAGGTGAAAAACTGTTACGTTTGGGATATAAAAACGTCTATAATTTATACGGTAGCATTTTTGAATGGGCCAACGAAAAATATCCTTTGGTAAGTTCCAATGGAAAAACTATATACACCGTCCATAGTTACAACAAAAGTTGGAGCAAATGGGTTACTAATGAAGAAATAAGAACGGTTTGGTAATTACCGCAAAATAAAACAACATACAGATGGATTTATTTCAAAAGTTAATTGATAATATGGGGCCTTTGGGTCAGTACAAAGAAATTGCCCATGGTTATTATGCATTTCCAAAATTGGAAGGCGAGATTAGTACACGAATGATGTTTCGCGGAAAAGAGAGAATCGTTTGGAGTCTTAATAATTATTTAGGACTGGCTAATCATCCAGAAGTAAGAAAAGCCGACGCTGATGCTTCAGCGGAATGGGGTCTGGCTTACCCTATGGGCGCGAGGATAATGTCTGGTGAAACTAACCAGCACGAACAGTTAGAAAATGAACTTGCGGCGTTTGTATCAAAACCAGCGGGTCTTTTGCTAAATTTCGGTTTTCAAGGGGTAGTTTCCATTATCGATGCCCTTATGAGCAGGCATGATGCCGTAGTTTACGATATGGACAGCCACGCTTGCATCTATGACGGTGTTCGTATGCAAATGGGAAAGAGATTTCCTTTTGAACATAATGATTTTGAAAGTTTTAAGAAACAAATAGAGAAAGCTAAAAAATATACTGAAGAAACTGGAGGAGGTATTTTGGTTATTTCCGAAGGTGTATTTGGCATGAGAGGAAATCAGGGTATCTTGAAAGAAATAGCTTCTCTTAAGGATCAATATGGTTTCCGTTTCTTCGTGGACGATGCGCACGGATTTGGTGCATTGGGTGCTACAGGTGCCGGAGCTGGAGAAGAGCAGGGCATTCAAGATAAAATTGATGTTTATTTCAGCACCTTTGCTAAGTCAATGGCAAGTATCGGTGCGTTTGTTGCCGGTGAACAATTCTTAATTGATTACCTGAGATACAACATGCGTTCTCAACTTTTTGCCAAAGCATTACCAATGCCATTAGTTATTGGTGCTTTAAAAAGACTTGAGATTATTAAGCGTGGTCCTGAATTGAAAAACAAACTATGGGCCGTAGTGAACAGATTACAAGGTGGACTTAGGGAAGCTGGCCTCGATTTAGGGGTTACAAATTCTTGTGTTACTCCTGTTTTCTTAAAATGTTCTGTAGCAGAAACTGCTTATCTGGTACATGATATCAGAGAAAATTTCAATATCTTTTGTTCAGTGGTAATGTATCCAATGATACCTAAAGGCATGATCCTTTTGCGATTAATCCCCACGGCAGATCATACTTTCGAAGAAGTGGATTTGACCATTGAGGCATTCAAGAAAATAAAGCAAAGCCTTGAAGAAGGTGCATATAACAAGGAGCTAAGCGAAGTAGGCGTTTAGTTATAACTTAAACGATTACGAAAGGGGAATTTGGCTTAGGCCTGGTTCCCCTTTTGTATTTGTTAGGGAATCATGAAAAATGTCCTTTGCCAAACAGATTCTTTCTGCCTATTTTTAAGTTATCAAAATAATAGCGATGAAATGGAGTGCAAAAATCATAAGATATACCAAAATAGAGATTGATAAAATACATCGAACAAAACGAGCTAAGGTGTCGCCCAATGTATTGAGCAAAGAGGAAGTAAAAACCATTTTAGAGGCGCACAATAACATTAAACACAAGATGATGCTAAGTTTAATATATAGTTGTGGATTAAGATGTGGCGAATTGCTAACACTAAAACCGATACATATCGATTCAAAAAGAAATATTGTAGTATTGAAAAATGCTAAGGGACAAAAAGACAGAATAGTACATCTTAATCCTAAAATACTAGAGATGCGGGCATGACTTATGATTCCAGGAGTTTACTATTAGTATTGAAAAAAGCGAGAATTACAAAACCCATTACTTTACATTGGCTAAGACAAGTTATGCGACGCATCTTTTGGAAAGTGGAACTGACATGCGCTTT
>BJGN01000183.1 GCA_014190515.1 Bacteroidota bacterium | reverse complement strand
CTTATTCATGGATTCCTGTGGTTGGTCCGGTCATAGGTGCGATCATTGCCGTATCATTTTATAGTTTTATTTTTTAAATTATGCCTTTTAATTCGATCTCCAATAGAAATAATTACATAGATCAAGTTCTAAATACTCCATTTGATTTAGTAGTTATAGGCGGAGGAATAACAGGTGCTGGCATTGCGTGGGACGCCACATTAAGAGGTTTAAAGGTGTTATTGTTGGAACAAAATGATTTCGCCTCTGGAACAAGTAGCAAAAGCACTAAATTAATTCATGGGGGATTAAGGTATTTAAAACAGTTAAAATTTAAACAGGTATGTGAGGTAGGCAGAGAAAGAGCCATTGTTCATAATATAGCCAGATTTCTTGTAAGGCCTGAAAAAATGCTTCTTCCAATCTATGAAAATGGCTCGTTAAGCAGGATTACGGCTGCTTTAGCACTCACTGTTTATGATACGCTGGCTGGGGTGGGTAAGGTAGATTCATTCTCTTACCATTCTAAAGAAAAAACTAAAAGTTTGGAGCCATTATTGCCTTTAAAACAGTTATTAGGCTCCTTTTTATATGCAGAATACCAAACCGATGATTATAGATTAACCTGGACGCTTATTCAATCAGCGTTGAATAAAGATGCAATTTGTCTTAATTATGCAAAAGTTAATCAAATTAAGACAGATGAAAATAGCTCTATTAGAGCTGTTTGTTTTGAAGACACCATATTAGGGGAGAATTTTGAAATAAAAACATCACTCGTTGTGAATGCCGCCGGTCCTTGGGTGGTAGATGTTATTTCATTGGATGCCTTTCCACCTCAAAAGGAACTACTTTTAAGTAAAGGCACTCATATTGTGTTGTCAAACAATAAATTCCCTCTTAAACAAGCTCTATATTTTGATGATATTGAGAAAAAAAGAATGATTTTTGCCATTCCTAAAGGTAATACCACTTATATAGGTACAACCGATGTAGAATACACAAATGACAAAAATAAAATATACTCTTCGAATACTGAAATTGATTATCTGATAAAAACAGTGCAATCTGTCTTTCCTCAACTCTCTATCAATGCGTCTGATATTTTATCTTCTTGGGTGGGGGTAAGGCCTCTCATAAAAGAGCCTGGAAAGGAATCTACGGAGGTATCAAGAAAGGACGAAATTTTTGTTTCTCAGTCAGGATTAATTTCTATTGCCGGTGGTAAGTTAACAGGATTTAGGAAAATGGCAGAAAAAGTAGTTGATCTGTTGGTTAAATTTCATTTTAAAGATAAACCTGGCCTAAAACGAAGCAGTGGAACAAAAAATACCTTGCTCGATGGTAATTCATTCAAATCAGAGTCAGAACTTAACTATTATTTGGTCAACTTAAAGAAACAATTTAGTGATCTAGGATTTGAACCTGAATTAGCCTCCATTTTTATGAAAAGGTACGGCGATAAAATGGAAAAAATGATTGGTTTATTAAAGGACAAAGTTAACGTGCATGATAAAATTGAATGGCTTCTAGAAGCAGAAATTATGTATGGTATTTTAAACGAAATGATTTATTTCCCCACTGATTTTATTCAAAGGCAAACAGGTATGTTATGGTTTGACAGACCCAAATGTGTGCTTAAAAAAGAGTTCATTCTTACTGTTTTTGCTCTTCAATTTAAATGGGACAACATCAAACTATCTCAAGAAAGATTAAAATTGGATCAGTTACTTGATTCTTCACTTGATTTTAAGGATTAATTAACTGTATATTTATAAAAAAGAATATGCTTGACTGTCAAAGAAACTTATTTTCCATACCTGATTCAATACACTATCTAAATTGTGCCTATATGTCTCCTCAACTTAAATCGGTCGAGGAGGTAGGTCATTCATCGTTAAAAAGAAAAAATGCTCCCTGGGAAATGCAAATTATGGATTTCTTCGAGCCTGTAGAAAAGTTAAAGGCTCTTTTTGCTACCCTGGTTCAGGCAAAAGATGCTAATAGAATAGCTATAATTCCCTCTGCTTCTTATGGATTAAGTACCGTGGCGAGAAATTTACCGCTAAAAGCAGGACAAGAAATTATTGTAGTAGAGGGGCAATTTCCCAGTAACGTCTATCCATGGAAAAGAGAGGCTGACGCAAAAGGGGCTCATTTAAAAATTGTCTCAGCACCCATAGGTGATAATAGAGGGGAGAATTGGAATACTAAGATATTAGATTCTATAAATGAAAATACGGCTGCCGTTGCATTAGGTAATATACATTGGGCCGACGGTACAAAATTTGATCTACCTGAGATTAGAAAAAAAACAAACCTTTATGGTGCCTGGTTGGTGATTGATGGCACTCAGTCTGTAGGAGCTCTTCCAATAAATGTAGAAGAACTTAAACCGGAAGCCTTGGTTTGTGGCGGTTACAAGTGGTTGTTGGGTCCATATTCTCTTGGAATGGCCTACTTTTCACCTGTTTTAGACCATGGAATTCCCTTAGAGGAAAATTGGATAAATAGATATGGCAGCGAGGATTTTAGTACCTTAGTAAATTATCAGGAGAATTATCAAACAGGTGCTTCCAGGTATTCCGTAGGTGAACATAGTAATTTTCAACTAGTACCCATGCTGACAAAAGCGCTGGAACAATTAATTGCTTGGAATCCTGCTGAGATTCAAAGTTATTGCAATCGACTGATTGCACCTTATTTAGAGGAATTACAATCTATGGGCATTTTTATTGAAAATGAAAAATGGCGTGCTTCTCATCTTTTTGGTTTACACCTACCTGATTATATGCTGAATAAACCCATTCAATCTCTTTTACAACAAAATAATGTTTTTATATCGAGAAGAGGGAATGCTTTTAGAATCTCTCCCCATTTATATAATTCACCTGCTGACATGGAGGCCTTAGTTTTTTGCTTTCAACAGATTCAATAGAATTATATTGAAATACATCTTTCTTTGACATTGATTTTATATTTTTGCAGGCTATGAAACTGAAAACTTTAGAAATTAAAGGCTTCAAGAGCTTTGCCAATCAAACTATTATTAACTTTAATGAAGAAGTAATAGGTATAGTAGGGCCTAATGGGTCTGGAAAGTCTAATATTGTTGATGCTATACGGTGGGTTTTAGGGGAGCAGAAAAGTAGAGAACTGCGATTAGAGCAAATGCAGGATGTTATCTTTAATGGCACAAACAAGAGAAAACAAGCAGGTATAGCTCAGGTTACTTTGACCTTTGAAAATACAAAAAACTTACTCCCTACAGCCTATAATACCGTAGCAATCTCTCGTTTGTTGTATCGGAGTGGGGAAAGTGAATATCAGTTAAATGGTGTAAATTGCAGGTTAAAAGATATTACTAATCTTTTCCTAGACACAGGTATAGGATCCAATTCTTATGCGATAATTGCCCTGGGAATGGTCGACGATATTCTTGATGATAAAGAGGATTCTAGAAGAAAAATGTTCGAACAGGCTGCTGGCGTATCAAAATATAAAATAAGGAAAAGAGAAGCACTGTCCAAATTAAAATCAGCTTCTGAAGATTTAGATAGGGTAGAGGATCTTTTATTTGAAATTGATGGAAATTTAAAGAGTTTAGAGAAACAGGCCAAAAGAACTAAAAAATATTTTGACCTTAAACATGAATATAAAGAGCTAAGTATCGAACTGTCCCTTCTCAAGGTTAGTATATTAAAAAAACAATATATCCAGTTTAAAAAAGATATTGACTTACTCGAAGATGAATACAGAGCGCTTGATTTTTCTATTCAGAAGGAAGAAGCTACTTTAGAACAATTGAAAAAAACACACTTAGATAAGGAAATTTGGCTCTCTGAACACCAAAAAGACTTAAATGAGGTTATTTCAAATCTAAGGAATCTTGAAAATGAAAAAAAACTAACTATCCAAAGGCAACAGTTTATTAGTGAAAATGAAAAGAAACTAGAGATTGAAATTTCCCGGGCAGAAGATTTACTGTCCACCCTTAAAGAAGAAATTGTTGAGTTAAATATTGAATTAAATCTTGAAAAAAGAGTTTCCTTTAGGTTAGAACAAGAACTAGATGCTGCACAAAAGGAATTGGACGAAATTAAAAGTAATCATTCCGATGCTAAAAGTTTGATGGATAACATTCTTTTAGAGCAAAATAAATATGAGAAATCAGTTGTTGATCTTGAAAAACTAAAAGCGGTAAATCAATCTCAAATTGATAACTTATCAAAAGCAAACGAAACTAACCAAATTGAGCTTAATCAAATATTGACTTCAATGGATTCTTTATCCTTTGAAGTGGATAAACTTTTAGCGGATGAATTAAATCAACAGGCGTTAATTAACGGATTGGACCAAAAAGAACAAATTAGGTTAGAGAAGTTAGCTCAGCTTGAGATTAAAAAAGATATCCATAATCAGGATTTAATTAAAATCAGAAGAGAGTTAGATGCCAGTAAAAATGAATTGAAGTTAACAAAAAGTATGGTGGACAACCTTGAAGGTTTTCCAGAATCTATTCATTTCCTTACAAAACAAAAGGAATGGAATAATAAAATACCTCTTTTAACTGATATCATTTACGTTGACGAAAAATATAGAGTGGCCATTGAAAATTTTTTGGAACCTTTTTTGAATTATTTTGTCGTTGCTGATTATCTTATAGCTCTTCAGGCAGTAGATACCCTGATAAAAGCCCAAAAGGGAAAAGCAAATTTTTTCCTTCTTTCATCTTTTGAAAACTATATCCCTCCATTACTTCCCCAGTTATCCCATCAAAGAGCTATTGATTTAATTCAGGTAGATGAACCTTATATCAAATTGTGTAATTATCTTCTTGAGGGCGTTTACATGGTTGAACCTAATCAATCTTTAGCTCAGCTTCCTGAAAGTAATTTAATTTTTCTCCACACAAATGGTCAATTTACTCATAGAAAACATAGTCTTTCTGGGGGTTCAATAGGCCTATTTGAAGGTAAAAAAATTGGAAGAAAGAAAAATTTGGTATTTTTGGAAGAATCTATAAGTAAAAAGGAAAAGGAAGAAGAGAGGGTGGTAAGTGTTATTTTTCAGATAAAAAACGAAATCAACGCCACACAGGCATTAAATAATCAAAAGGAACTTTCTGAGGAAAAACAGAAATTGCAGAAAATTATTCAGCAAAGAATGAGTACTCAGTCGAGAAAAGATGGTATTACTCAGTTTGTTGAAGACCTGAGAATTAAAATGGAAAATACCCAAAAACAAATTGAAACAACA
>BJGN01000182.1 GCA_014190515.1 Bacteroidota bacterium | reverse complement strand
TTAATGGAAATTCTATACAACCAAGTGGTCATAGCAAAATTAGCATCATATTTTGGTAGGGATTTCCAGATTTGTATCCTTATTTCCTGGATTAAATCCTGCCTGTCTTCCTCATTTCCACAATAGGTTCGGGCAACCTTGAACAATAAGCCTTTATGCAGTTCAATGATTTCGTGAAATGTTTGATGTAATTTTTGCTTTGCCATAGGTTCGATAAATGGAATGATACTTATTATTCGAACGAACGGTCAAAAAAGCACACTTTTTTAATAAATATTTACCGTTTGATAGCCATTTTGCAACGTGACAAGATCTTTTTTCAAAAAAGTTGCCAAGTGTGTAGATTGGAGGTGTTCCTGAAAACTGGCTTCATTTTTAAAACACTCCCAAATGACAATGACGGTAGGGTCCTCTTTTGATTGCTTTAGTTCAAAAGAAACATTTCCCGCCTCCAAAAGAGTATGTTGCCTCAGTATTTTTAACTCATCCAGAGCAAATGAGACCTGCTCCACTTCTTTAATCTTTAAAATGGCCGTGGAATAAAAATAGTCAGATTTACTTGATGGCTCAATTAAATCCCATAGATTTCCATACAAATCTTCAAATACGGCTACCTTTCCATATTCCTCCATTCTGGGACCATTGATGATTTTTATATGATTATTTAAGAGATTATTGAAATCTCTATCAAAATGGTCTGTATGCAGGAATAGAAAAACTCTTCCGCCCGTTTGATTTCCAACACTTTTTGCCTGCGTTTCATTGGCACTTTTTGCGAGCAAAAGAGCACATTCTTTTGCACCTTTGGGTTTTACGACAACCCAGCGTTTGGTATCAGTCAGAGGCGTATCTTCAATAAGATCAAAATTTAATTTTTTCGTGTAAAAGTCAATAGCTTCATCGTAATCAGCTACAACCAAGGTCATTTGGGCAATATGTTGGCTCATTTTTAAGGCAAATATATACGATTTATCGTATTACTTCTTTTGCTTTTCTCCATAATCTGCGTGGCAAATGTTATCTTTCCTAAAAATTCACATGAGGATTCATATACTGTCTGGCCTTATTTTATTCGTGTTTTTATCATTGTCGCTGAAAGAATATGAAAAGAGGCAAAGGCCAAATATAATTCTTGTTATGTCTGATGATCAGGGTTGGGGTCAAATGGGATATTATAATCACCCATTTTTACAAACACCTCATCTGAATGAAATGGCAAAAAATGGGCTAAGAATGGATCGCTTTTACGCTGGTGCACCTGTCTGTTCTCCGACCAGGTCTTCCGTTTTAACCGGACGTGCAAATGATCGTTCCGCTGTTTATGCCCATGGTTTCCCCATGAGAAGACAAGAAAAAACCGTGGCGCAGGCACTTCAAAAGGCTGGATATAATACAGCACATTTTGGAAAATGGCATCTGGACGGGCTCAAAGGTCCGGGTGTACCCATCCTTGCGGAAGACAATAGAAATCCGGGATTTTTTGGATTCACCGAGTGGTTATCTGTGTCCAATTTTTTTGATATCAATCCTTTAATGAGTCATAAGGGTAATATTGCGGAGTATATTGGGAACTCATCTGATATTATTGTAAATCAGGCACTTGATTTTATTTTGGGTCATAAAAATGAACCGTTTTTTGTAGTAATATGGTTTGGAAGTCCTCATGATCCCTGGAGTGCCTTACCTAAAGATAAATCAAATTTCCCAAAAGGTATGGAGGAAATACAGCAAAATTATCTTGGAGAAATAGTGGAAATGGATAAATCTATTGGTCTGCTAAATTCGAAATTGAAGGAAATGGGTTTGGATGAAAATACCTTGATTTGGTTTAATAGTGATAATGGTGGCGTATCTGTCGGCGGTAAGGAAGGGGTAGGGGGACTGAGAGATTTTAAGGGAAGTCTTTATGAAGGAGGAATAAGGGTTCCTTGCATTATTAAGTGGCCGGCAACCGTTAAGGAAGGAACCGTCAGTCATTTTCCAGCAAGTACCATGGATATTTTTCCTACCATCGCTTCCATTTGCAACTTATCAGACGATGTTTTTGTACAACCTATCGATGGGAAAAGCATTTTTCCTTTTTTAAAGGGAAAGGCAGAGGCATATAGGAAAGATCCAATCCCATTTAAATATAGAAATCAAGGTGCCTTAATTGACAATGATTATAAATTATTGGTGGAAAATATTGAGAAAAAGGAATACGCTTTATATGACTTGAAAAATGATAGGTCAGAAACAAAGAATATCATTTCTTTACATTCTTCGCGCGCACAAAGAATGATTTCCAATTATGAACAATGGATGGTAAGTGTTAACCAAAGTGTAAAGGGTGAGGACTATGAAGGTGGATTGTTGGAAAAAGATCCAACCCCTGAGTTCTGGTGGAATAAACCTGAATACGCCCCTTTTTTGCCCTTATGGAAAAATCGACCTGAGTATAAGAAACAGTTAAATGATTGAAAAATCAGGAGATCCGGCTCTAATTTCCCATAGGACTTGTATCGCATTTTACATCACCTACCACAAATTGAAGGCCATCGAGGAAAAATTGAAGTAATTGTGGATTACTGAAACTTTGCGCATTGTGAGCAGGAGATGAGTAAAATATATTTCCTTTTCCGTATTTTTTAATCCAGGCAATATATCTTTTTTCATCCCCGCCTGGATATTTATTCCCCTCAATATTAGCGCTTTCCATGTAGAGTAGCGGTCTGAAATTTTTGCTCATGTAAGCATTATTGAAGAAATAAGGCTCATCAATATGTGAAAATCCTTTTCCATTAAAACCTTGTACTAAAGGATGATTGGGATCAACTAATTTTACGTCAATTTTTTGTTGCTTGGGATGATAATCAAAACTACCTCCTATCATCTCACTAAAAGCATTTGATTTATTTTGCATCGTTACGGCACCATGCATGGACATAATACCACCACCTCGTTTCACAAATTGCAGTAGATATTTTTCAAATTTGGCTGCCTTTTCCATGGCTTGAATAGTATCAAGGGTAGGGTCATTTTTAAATACATCCCAAAATAAATTACGTTTGTCACCAATACTGCAATTGTTATTTAGGATAATAGCATCGAATTGCTGTAACCAGTTTTTGTCAAAATATTTAACATCTCTGGTGTAAGTCATTTCAAAACCGCCCACTTTTTCTGTTATAGTTTTTAACATGGCTTCGGTATGAGGAATGACCCAATGGTCAAAGCCGGTAAATAAAGAAAATACCAGGACTTTATGTGTTTTAGTACTTGGAAAATGCTTCTTTGCGGGCGCCAAAGCTTTTATTTCATTAATCCATTCATCGTTAAGTTCAATTTTAGGAAGATTTTGCGCTTTAGCAAAGGGTAAGCTAATATTTAAAAGAAACAGGGTAAAGAGTAGTGTAAAAAATCTCATCAGGCTAATTTTAATGAATATATTTCAAATATAATAAAATTAAGTAGAAAAGGGTATTTACTAACATTTTGGTATGCCTGCACCTGGTTTTGAATCACGGATTATAAGGATTATAGGATTTCAAGAATTATAAAGAACGTTTTTGGTTAGATTAAGATGTTTTATCGAAATCTGTCTCAGCATATTTTACCATCCAGAGGCATAGTGACCTGTCTTCTTCGCAGGCCTGCCATCTTCGTAACACGTCAAATACATTGAATTATCAAAGGAAATAGCTGCCTTTAAAATTTACCACACATTTATGTAGTATTGCTATTTAAAATATGTCAAAATCAAGGCTTAATATTGGTTCTTAGCTTTTTATGTATAGAACGATTCACTTATCAATAATTTTTGAATCGATTAATACACATATTCGGCAGCTAAATTTTCATTTATTATATGTTTTGGCATGACAATTAATTCTACATTTTTAAATATTGTTTTTGTAATATCTCTGTTTTTTGTTTCACCAGCTATGGCTAACGTAGACCAGGACACCACTATTGTCAATGCCGTTTCTTCGGGCGGAGGTATTGAGAATACGGGGAATGGATCGGTGGAATTTTCCTTCGGACAACTGTTGTATGCGAATGAAATATCGAATACACACATTGTAAATCAGGGCATTCAACAGCCATCTATCTATGAACTGGCTTCGTCCGTGTCCTCCCTCTCCTGCGATAATTATGTATTGGATAATCCGGTTTTATTGAAGGGGGAAATGTATAATGGCGTAGTCATTTTACCCTACCTTGGTGGTAATGGCGCTAATTATCTGGGCTTAACTATATCTTCTTCTTTGGTAAAGGGTCTGACAATGACCTTGCCGTCGGGTAAATTAGCCAAAGGAAATGGCTCCATTGAACTGGTGCTTAAAGGGGTGCCAGCTGACACGGGTATTGCCCTGTTTAATCTGGTTTTTGGAACCAAAACCTGCCCCATTAGCCTGCGAGTTTATACTATTCAGCCGGAATTATCGGTATTGCGTTGCGATAACTTTTCCTTGTTTCCTTCGGCAATAGGAAAAAACCTCGATTATACTGGTGAGGTGAGTATTACCTATTCAGGGGGAAATAATGTAAAAACAGCACCTGTTTCACTCTCATCAAAAGGGGTTAACGGACTTGTGTTAAAAGCGGATTCCCTTTTGCTGAACCAGACGGGTGGCGTACTAAAATACACGCTGCTTGGAAAAGCCTCCAGTGCGGGTACTGCGGTTTTTTCTCTACAGATTGGCGGAAAAGCCTGTGAGGTATCTGTGAAGGTGCTGGATAGCGAAATGTTTGAAGTAGATGACTTTTTTTCGCCCAATGGCGACGGGGTCAATGATTACTGGACCATTCCGGAACTGGATTTATTACCTGGTTCCCGGGTATTCATTTTTGACAGATTTGGTCGGGTGTTGGTGGAGTATGCCGGTACTGCTTTTCGTTGGGATGGATTGATTAACAACGTACCCGCTCCGGTAGATTCCTATTGGTATCTGGTAAAATTAAATGACATCGAAACGTTGAGAGGGAGCTTCACCCTAATGAGATAAAGAAAATAAAGATGAGAAACCTAACCCTCTTATTTGTTTTTCAGGGAATAATATGTTTTGGTCAAAATTACATTTTCCAAAATCAGCATTATTTTAAACCCTATCTGATTAATCCTGCGCTGGCAGGAGCTAACCGATCGGGAAATGCGATGCTGGTGTATAGCAAGCGCCTGATTGGCTTTGAAAATTCACCAAACTCCCAACTGTTATCTATTGATTATCCGTTTCCAAAAAATCAAATTGGACTGGGGGTCAACGGATTTAAAGACCAAAATGG
>BJGN01000181.1 GCA_014190515.1 Bacteroidota bacterium | reverse complement strand
ATCCGGTTTAAAACTTTGCTTATACGCTTCATCTCTTCCCATAATGATGATCTTGCCTTTCATTTTAGAAGCTAATGCCAAAAGCGAAACAGAATCAATAGCTGGATCAATTAGCAATACCTCTGCTTTTTCAACTGCTTTAACACTTCTTGTCCAGGATTTAGGAAACGCAATCAAAGGTCTATAATAGGGTGCTGACATCGCTAAATACATTTTATCTAACTGCCAGCTTTTCCCAAACTCTCCCCAGGGTTCAATACGTGCATTATTGATTCCCCAGCTTTTTAATTGGGAAACGACCCATTCAGCGGCACGTTGATAGCCTGGAGAATTAGTAAGACGAGAACCTGAAACGTCTGTAATGTAAAAAGCATGCTTCATCACCTGAGAATGGTTCATACCTTCCCGTTTAATCTCCTCAAATACCTGAGCATCTGGTTTTTGAATACGTACACTAGATTGAGCTGTAACTACTGTACACCATGTGGTCATTAATACCACTGCAGTTAAGAATTTCATTATAGTTGGTTTTTACCAAATATATGGAAAACCACCTTCAATTAAAATCGAAAATTCCAGGTAACAGAAGGGATAACCGGGAATATAGAAACTTGCTTTGCCTTTATGTTGAGGGTATTATTAAAGGCACTCCCTTCCTGGTCGAAGTATATAAAGAAGGGATTCATTCTACTATAAACGTTATAAATACTGAATACCCATGAAGTTCTATATTTTCTGGAGTCCTGCTTTCTTGGAGTATAGGTGGCGGATATATCTAAGCGATGATAAGGGGCAAGTCGATATTGATTGATAGAGCTGAATTGTTGCCCTAATACTGTTTCTGTTAAATAAAACCTTTCTGGTAGGGTAACCGTATTTCCCGTTGCATAAACAAAAACACCTGACCATTTCCATCTTGGTCCAGCTTCGTAAATAGTTACCAGTGAGAGATCATGTCTGCGGTCGTATTTGGCAGGATATTTTTTACCTTCATTAAGCGTCGCAAATTTTCTCCATGTCCACGATAAGGTATATCCTATCCATCCAGTAAATTTTCCTCTGGTTTTCTGAATAAAAAATTCAGATCCATAACTCCATCCCCTGCCAAATACAAAATCTTCTTCAGGATCCTTTATCGATGGAGTAAATCCTTCTTTATATTCAATTTGATTTTCCATAGATTTATAATAAAGCTCTATAGACGTTTCAAACATATTATCGTTAATATTCTTGAAGTAGCCAAGTGCATACTGCCAGCTAAGCTGTGGTTTAACTCTAATAGTGCTAGGCACCCATACATCGGTTGGAAGAGATGTTCCGGTATTGCTGACTAAATGTATATATTGACGATTTCGGGTAATACTTGCCTTAATTGATGACTCCTCAGTTAATGCATATCGCATAGTCCATCTGGGTTCAAAACCACCATACCATTTTACTGATGCTCCAGAAGGATAAATTGTACTATCCAGTTTATTTCCATTCTCATCTCGCTTATAATGCTGATATGGACCAATCTGTTGAAATCCTGAAAACCGAAGTCCCATATTTATTTTCAACTTTTCGGTCACATCCCAATCATCTTGTACATAAGCAGCCAATTCATGAGCATGTTTAATTTGTGCATTATTGGGTTCAAATACGGTACTATCCTGGTTACCTGAAAATACAGAAGGGGTAAATCGATGACGGGTATATTGCGCGCCCGCTTTAATCCGATGTTGCGTATTAGCAAAATAATCAAAATCTGTTTTTAATCCTACGTCCCTAATTCCACTATTCAGTTTTAAACTGAAATTATCCTGACGAGCACCAAAGCTGAATTTATAATCATTGTAAACTGCAGTTGTATTGGAGAATAATTTTTTATTAAAGACATGATTCCAACGCAATGAAGCAGTAGCATTACCCCATGGGATACTAATATCCAAACTTCTGCCCTTATTTTTAAAATCAAAAACATCGCGTCCAAAATAACCACTAAGAAAGATTCGGTCTTTGGAAGAAAACTTATAATTTATTTTAGCATTTACATCATAGAAATAATATCCTGAACCAAAAAATGAGCTCTCACGGGAAACAAATGGTCTAGCCAACATATCAATATATGTTCGTCGGCCTGAAAGCATATAAGATGACTTCTCTGCTTTTACGGGTCCTTGAATGGATAAGCGTGATGCTACAGTACCGATACCTCCATCTACCTGAGTTTTCTGCATATTCCCTTCTTTCATGGCAATATCCAAAACAGAGGAAACCCTTCCACCATACTGAGCTGGCATTCCTCCTTTTGTAAGGGAAACGTTCTTTAATGCGTCTCCGTTAAAAACGGAAAAAAAACCAAATAAGTGACCCGGATTATAGACAACGGCATCATCGAGTAAAATGAGATTTTGATCGGGCCCTCCTCCTCTAACATAGAGCCCGCTGTTGCCTTCACCTGCATTACGAATACCAGGCATGAGTTGCAAGGCTTTAAGTGGATCCACTTCACCAAATATTACCGGCAAAGATTTGATCTGGTTCATAGACAAATCCAGCTTACCCATTTGTGCATTCCTAACGTTTGCATCTTTTTTTCTAGAGGTGATAACGATTTCCTGACTTAAGGAAGCTTTAGGGAATAATGAGAAATTGATTTCAAGATCAGAGATAAGGTCAAGTGTTAATTCAACAGGTATATAGCCTATAGAACTTACATTAAGTTGTACTTTACCTTGTGGAAGACTTAAAGAAAAAAATCCATAACTATTTGTACTCACTCCCTTGTTTTGACCCTTAACATTTAAAGAAGCTCCGATCAAGGTTTCTTTCGAAAGTGAATCCCTAATGTATCCACTAATGGTGACATTACGTTGAGCCTTAGCAAAAACAGAAATGAGGAGTAGGAAAATTACACCGTAGTACCTTGTGTTAAACGTCATCATCATTTTTTAAACGAAACAGAATCAGATACCTCCCCGCAATTCAACATTCCTGCAGCATATTTTGGATGCTTTTTTCCCAGATATGGATTGTAAATTTCTGTTGACCTACTTATCCAGGAGGCCGATTCATTATCGTTGAATGCCATTGGACAAGTTTGCTTATATAAGGTAAACTGATCAAATTGGATACGGGTAAGAAATAAGTAAAAAGACTCGGATAATTGACTAAAGCTTCTTTTTTTATCTTCTATACTACCTTTCGCTAGAATAGCATTTACAGATGCCTCCATATTCTTAATGCTATAATGAATACTATCGGTAAGTGCAGCATCTTGGATACCGGAAATACTGAATTTATTTAGAATAGACGACAAAAATGTTGCAGAACTATCAACAGCGGGGATATTATAGTCAACCAATCCATTTTTTAATGATTCATACTGATCAAAAAGTGAGGATACAACGTTGATAGTTGAATCGGTTAATGAAATCGATTTTACGACTACCGTTTTTCCTGGCTCACTTTTTTCGGGAACGGAGTTGGAATTACATGCCATAAAGGAAGTTAGCGCAAACAACATAACCAGCATTCTCATAATTTCAGATTTTCGGCAAAGATAACATTATCTGTACCTTTGTCCCTTTCTAAAACAATTTTCATGCTCGCAGGATTACAGGATGTGACTTTTGAATTCGGCTCAAGGGTGATCTATGAAGAGGCTACCTGGCATATTCAGCCAAATGAAAGAATCGGCCTTATCGGCTATAATGGAACAGGGAAATCCACACTTCTTAGATTATTAACAGGGGAATATACCCCATCTAAAGGAAATATTGAGAAAAGCAAGGGCATCAAGATTGGTTTTCTCCATCAGGATCTGCTGAGCTTTGATACTGATGAATCCATTGTAACTGTTGCTTTGGGAGCTTTTGAGGAGGTATTACGCCTGGAAAGAGAAATCGAAAAACTTGGACTTGAACTGGAAAAAGAACAGGACGATAAAAAACTGGAGCTCTATACCGATAAACTACATGAACTGGAATTAGCCGGTGGTTATACCATACACCACAGAACTGAAGAAGTATTACAAGGACTTGGTTTTTCAAATGCCGATCTTTCAAGACCATATAAAGAATTCAGCGGAGGCTGGAGAATGCGTGTGCTGTTGGCCAAAATGATACTTCAGGCACCCGATCTGTTATTACTTGATGAGCCGACCAACCATCTGGATCTCCCCTCTATTGAGTGGTTAGAAAAATATTTACAACACTACCAAGGTGCAGTCGTGATCGTTAGCCATGATAAATATTTTCTAAATCGAATGGTGACTAAAATAGTGGAGGTCTATCAGCAGCAATTACATTTTTATACTGGCAACTATGACTATTACGAAAAAGAAAAAGCTCTAAGAATTGAGCTTCAGCAAAGGGCCTTTGAAAACCAACAAGATTATATCCGACAACAGGAACGGTTTATTGAACGATTTAAAGCGAAAGCCTCGAAGGCTGCACAGGCGCAAAGTGTGATGAAAAGATTAGAGAAACTGGAACGCGTTGAAGATACCGCACTGGAAAGACCAAGTATTAGGATCAATTTTCAAGTAGATCGCACACCTGGCAAAATTTTATGTACGTTAAAAAATATTTCTAAAACGTTTGGCACGTTAAAAATCATTGAAAATACGGGAGCAGAAATTGAACGAGGAGACAAGATCGCCTTGATAGGTGCTAATGGTAAAGGTAAATCTACTCTACTCAGGATTATTGCCGGCACAGAAACTTTTGAGGGAGAACGCGTTTGGGGACATAACGTCCAGGAAAGTTTTTACGCTCAGCATCAGTTAGAGGCATTAAATCTGAATCATACTATTTTGGAAGAGATGTTGCATTGTGGCAGTCAAAAAACCGAGTTAGAATTACGCACATTATTAGGTTGTTTTTTATTCAGCGGGGATGATACCGATAAAAAAATACGTGTACTGAGCGGTGGTGAAAAAGCACGGATAGCATTAGCTAAAACCATAGTAGGAAAAGCAAATTTTTTATTGCTGGACGAACCCACCAATCACCTTGATCTTCATTCTGTGGAATTGTTGATCGAAGCATTGAATAAATATGAAGGAAGTTTGATCCTAGTAAGCCACGATCGCTATTTTATCTCTAAAACAGCTAACAAAATCTGGGAAATTGTTGAGGGTACGATACGAGAATTTAAAGGTACTTATGATGAATGGGTGGAATGGAATGCTCGGATGAAATCCCGCCAACAAGTATCAATTGCTCCAGCTATAGTAACAGAAGAAAAGAAACCGAAGGAAGAGAAAAAAAGAGAACCTATAGATGTAAATATTCAGAAGGAACAAAAAAAGGTTCAAAAGAAATTTACTGAAATAGAAGAGAAAATTGCCTTATTGGGAAAACAAAAAACTCAAG
>BJGN01000180.1 GCA_014190515.1 Bacteroidota bacterium | reverse complement strand
GAGGTAAATCAATTTGCCAAAACAACCCAAACTGCCGATTTCCTGGAAGGAGCCCAGGCATTTATAGAAAAGCGACAGCCTAAATTTACAGGGAAGTAAAAATGAAATTTTTTCATATTCTATTTGTTGTTTTATGCAATCTTGTCATTTTAAATGCAAGGGATACAGTTGTGGTAGAAATTTTAAATTTTTCCGCGCCAATTATTTCTATAATGGATGATCATCAGGGTAATGTATTCATCCATACAATGAAAATGGTTTATAAATTTGAAGATAATCAATGGAAATTTCATAGAAATTGTACGTCTGAAGATAGAGAAATGATTTTTGAAAATGGGGAAGTGTCCTTTATTGATCATTCAAAACCAGAGGCAAATGAAAAATTGACCGCGTATTTGGAGAGGTTGAAAAAAAACAAAGTTTGGTCACATTTTTTGAAATCAACAGATTTGGTAGAACATATTTTTGTAGCTAAGGATAAATACAAAAATATCTGGATTTCTGCTGGAAGTAACTTGTACAGGTTAAATATAAAAAATGATTATACTGTTTTACATAGAAATAAATCAATCCGGGGTATTGATACTTTGAATGGAAAACTACTGGTGAATACATACCATGGAATTTTTCTCGATAATCAAAGAATCTTTCCTGACATCACTTATTCACACGGTAATTACTTAAAGATATCAGATTCTACATGGATATTTATAGGGGATAAAATTCTTAATATTAAAAAGGATAAGATTCATTTTGAATATGATATTCCTGCAGCTTTTTACGGAATAAGTCTATCTAAGGCCATAGATTATAAAGGTAAAATCTGGGTAGGCTCTAATAGTGGAATATTTGAACTTGTTGGTGAAAAAATGATTCATTCCCATTTTAATATAGTTATTCATAATTTAGAAATTTTAGACGATAAATTAATTGCCTCTACTAAGAAGGGACTTTACTTTCTGAAGGATAAAAAATGGATGCAGATGAATAATTTTCCACCCATACATTTTAATTCAATAAAAAAAATAGATAACCAATATTATGGAATGTCAGAAAATGGACTTTATGTGTCATCTTCATTTTATGGAAAAGCGAAATTGAAATGGAATAAGGAGATAGATTGTTATGAAATTATTAAAGATAATAAAAACAACTTATGGTTGAGTACCTCCAATGGTATTTTTCGTTTTAACCCTGGAAGTAATAGTTTTGAATACCTTTTCAAAAATATTGAATTTAATAAACGTTCTGCATTTTATAATGGGTTATATCCCTGCTGAATATTTTACCAGGAAAACGGAGTGATTTTTCTCTATTGTTCTATATCCGGATAATCATCGGGATTATAGCCAGGTGGAGGCGTTATAATTTGTCTATTTCCTTTCATGCCAAACCCTTCCCATTGATTAGTTAAATACTCGAAACTTCCTCGCTCTCTCGATAATAGACCATTTTCTTTCGCTAATCCTATTTGATTTGCCCGTTCATTCGCTGAAGTCATTGGGGGATTTCGCCCATCGGTGTAAGTGGCTCTAATTCTTAGATAACTGTCTAATATTTTTGCTTCCTCTTGTGTTCCCCAATGATCAGGAGAGGCGTAGTTAGCGTTGTCTGCCATCGCAAGACCTATACAAGGATTTATCCAACCTGGCCTGTTTACGTGCATATCTAAAAGCAGTGCAACACCGTAAGAGGAAGTGATTATCTGATAAAGAGGGTAGGGTAGTCCTTTCGGTTCTGGCTTAAAGTAAAAATTTTTAAACCGATCGTGTGCATGTTCAATCTGTATTGCTTGAAACTCAGGTTGCATCAATACTTTCCAAAAATGAAAGGCCCAAAAGGGTCGACGGAATGCTTCTTTTTGCTCTAAAGTGACGATACGTTCACCATGTAAGGTCATAAATCCTGTGGTTCCATCCGTTTCCTCTGCAATATCTATGCCCAAAGGAGTAAACCAGATAGCATATTTTTCAGGATATTTTATCTTTACTTTTTTTAATAATGCAGGCAATTCTCCCGCATTGGTGTAAGTGCCAAGGGTCCATTGAAAAATACCCACACTGAGAAAGGCCTGATCATAGGTATTTATGGCATCAAGCTTTCCTTCATTACGCGCTACTTGATTGATAACCTGTAAGCAAATTTTAGATATTTCTGGGTTCACTTTATCCGTATAGCGTTGTAAAAACATCCCTACTTCTTCATTACCAATCCAGTATACGCCGGGAGCCTTTTTTGTTAACACTAATTGAATCTGTCCATCGTTTATACTTATTTTATTATCAGGCGTCTCTATGATTGACAGAGTCTGTGCTATTTCATTATCCGTAGGGGGTTTTTCTGATTTTTCAGTGTCATGGAAATAATCTCCCATGTATGTGGAAACAGTTGAAACAAGGTGCTGTTTTATGGTATCTCCTAATGAATCAGTTGGATAGATTAGCCCATGATAAATGCAGAATCTTTCCATACTCTGTTTCAGGGTATCTTCTTTATATTCTAAAAAAGATAAAACTTTTTGTAAAGGGTCATACAAAAAATGTGTTTCCTTTTGCCATCCAGAGGTGTCGTCTGTATAAGTTGCTATAATCTTTACATAGGGAATGATTTCTTGGCATTGAAGCATTCGCCACAAGCTGTAAGCTTTTAATCTGGCGCCGTCACCAGAAATCTTATTTTTTTGATTAAATTTTTTAATTGCTTTTAACAGCGTATAGTCAAAAATTTGATTTGTTTGTTCCAACCCCTGTTTCTCAGGAAAGGTAAAAAAGCCTAGGGAGGCAAGGAGTTGTTGCAATGGACGGACATATTTATTTTCCGCGTATAGAAAGAGATTAATCTCTACGGAATTTGTCCTAAGTAAATCTTGTAACAAGGATGTGTAGAACATAATTTAAAAAAGGGCATTTTCTACAGAAAATGCCCTTTTGAACCTAATTTTAGGAAATTAAGACAAAGATTTTATCACGGCTGCGAAAGTATCAGGATGATTTAAGGCTAAATCGGCTAATACTTTTCTATTAAGTGAAATATCATTATTACTAATTAAATGCATAAAACGGCTGTAAGACATACCGAAAGTTCTTACAGCGGCGTTGATACGTGCAATCCAAAGGCGGCGATACGCTCTTTTCTTTGCACGACGGTCGCGATAAGCATATCCCATACCTTTCTCTAAGGTATTCTTAGCGGCTGTATATACATTTCTTCTGGCACCAAAGAAACCTTTGGCTGCATCTAAAATTTTCTTGCGACGCTTTCTTGAAGCGACCGCGTTTACTGAACGAGGCATAATGTTTGTTTTAGTCCAATACAGAGCTCAAAAGAGACTTTTTTCTGTATTCTCGTTAAAAAATAGGTTTATCTGATGCAAAGCATGCGCATTACGCGTTTCTGTTCAGAACCGTCAACGGTAGTGGAATCACGTAAATTCAATTTGGCACGTTTGCTCTTGTTGCGCATTCTGTGCGAAGTGTTCGCTTGAAAACGCTTGATTTTTCCTGACCCTGTTACTGAGAATCTCTTCTTAGCACTAGAGTGGGTTTTCATTTTTGGCATGATTGTTTTTTTTTCAGTTGGCAAATATAGACAAATTCATTTAATTCGCGATAAAACGATCATTTATTTTTTGCGCTTTGGAGATACCATGACAATCATTCTGCGTCCTTCCAGTTTTGGTAAAGCTTCCGGCGCACCATACTCTTCCAGTTCTTTTAAGAAACGCAATAAAAGAAGCTCCCCACGGTCCTTAAATACGATGGTTCTTCCTCTGAAATTTACGTAAGCCTTTACTTTAGCATTCTCCTCGAGAAATGTCTTTGCATGGCGTACTTTAAATTCAAAGTCATGGTCATCGGTATTAGGGCCGAAACGGATTTCCTTAATGACGGTTTTGGCAGCTTTGGACTTTATCTCCTTTTCCTTCCTCTTTTTTTCATAAAGGAATTTATTGAAGTCAACTACCCTGACAACTGGAGGAGCCGCATTAGGTGATATTTCCACCATGTCAAGTTGTAACTGGGTAGCCCACTCCCTGACTTGCCGGGTATTGTAAACTTCCCCACCTTTTACCTCGATACCTGCAACTTCGGAGAGGACTTCCAGATTTTCGCCTACTAAGCGAACTTCTGGTACGCGTATTTGATCGTTTATTCTTAGCCCAGGTTTATCGTCTGTGCTTGAATTCGAAGGAACTATTCTCTTGGCCAAATGATTTTTTTTAGTTAAAAAAGTGATGGATTAAATTGATTATCTATTCTGAAACGTCAGACTTTATTTCGCTGGCGAAAGTTATAGCTGTTCCACTTAGGTCTTCATTCATTACGGCAATTAATTCACTGCCTTCTGATGGATTCTCATTTAAAATGAACTCAGCCAATGGATCTTCCAGATATTTCTGAATGGCCCGATGCAATGGTCTGGCACCAAACTGTGGGTCAAATCCTTTCTCAGCTACAAACTTTTTTGCTTCCGCTGATAAACTCAAGGTGAATGTCAACTGAGTTAAACGCTTATACAGGTCGGATAATGCAATATCTATGATACTGTATATTTCCTCCATGCCTAAGGCGTTAAAGATAACAACATCGTCGATACGATTCAAAAATTCCGGAGAAAAAGTCTTTTTTAATGCATTTTGAATGACTGCTTTGGTGTTTTCCTCGGTGGCCTCCTGTCTTGCCTTAGTATTAAAACCTAATCCCTGACCAAAATCTTTTAATTGTCTCACACCTATATTAGAGGTCATGATGATTAAGGTGTTTTTGAAATCTACCTTTCTTCCTAATCCATCGGTTAAAACGCCGTCGTCAAGGACCTGAAGCAATATATTATATACATCGGGATGCGCTTTTTCTATCTCATCAAGCAAAATAACAGAATAGGGCTTTCTTCTTACTTTTTCTGTTAATTGTCCGCCTTCTTCGTAACCTACATAACCTGGAGGCGCTCCAATGAGACGGCTAACAGAAAATTTCTCCATATATTCGGTCATGTCAATACGTATTAACGCATCCTCAGAGTCGAACATGTATTTTGCCAGCGCTTTCGCCAATTCCGTTTTTCCAACGCCCGTTGGGCCAAGGAAAATGAAAGTACCAATCGGTTTTTTAGGATCTTTCAGACCCACCCTGTTTCTTAAAATGGCTTTGGATACCTTTTTAATAGCATCTTCCTGTCCTATGATGACTTTCTGCATGTCTTTTTCCATGCTCACCAGCCTCTTTCCTTCACTTTGTGCCACTCGATTTACAGGAATACCTGTCATCATGGATACTACTTCAGCGATTTCTTCATCGGTCACAGGGTAACGACGGGTTTTTGACTCTTCGTCCAACTGCACTTTCGCAAATTCTAATTGACGAACCAATTTCGATTCTCTGTCTCTCAGATCTGCCGCCCTTTCATA
>BJGN01000179.1 GCA_014190515.1 Bacteroidota bacterium | reverse complement strand
CAAAATCAACAAGAAAAATTAGCTTGGCAGATCAAAGGAAAAATGTCATAATTGAAGATAATTTTTCCTTACTTAAACCAACGGAAGTGGCATGGGGAATGCTAACGGGCAATACCATTGAACTTATAAAAGGAGGTAAAGCTATTTTGAGAAATGCTACAATAACCTCAAAATGGTTGGAATTGGAAATTATTTCACCCAAAGGAGCAGAATTTTCTGAAGAATCAGCTATTCAAAAAGCACCTGAAAAAACAAATATAGGCCATTCCCGACTTATGGTTCGTTTACCCAATCAAACTGGGAATGTGAATGTTACCATCAAAATGTCCTTAAAAAATTATTAATGCAGAGTCAATGAAAAATTTATTTTATTTTACCTTAATTTTCTTCTCCTTTTTAGGGATGACCTTAAATGTAAATGCTCAGGATTTATCCGATATAGAAAAATTAAAAATGCCCGACCATCCGAGAATTTTATGGTTTGAGGAGGAAATAAATCCATTGGTTCAGGAAATATCAAAAGAGGCTCAATGGCTTAAAATTCATCAGGCTATTCTGTCTGAAAGTGATAAAATGTTAAGTTTGCCAACCCTGGAAAGAATTCAAATAGGTAAAAGACTCTTAGATAAATCAAGAGAATGTTTGAAAAGGGTGTTTTATCTTTCCTACTCCTATAATGTAACAAGCGATCTAAAATATTTGGAAAGAGCAGAAAAGGAACTTTTGAAGGTGTCAAATTTTACCGATTGGAATCCTTCCCATTTCCTGGATGTTGCTGAAATGACCATGGCTGTTTCCATCGGATATGATTGGCTTTTCAAGCATCTATCTGACCATTCACGAAGTATCATCAGAGAAGCTATTTTGAAAAAAGGCCTGGAGCCTTCCATGAATCCAAAATTCAATTCCTGGTTGAAGGCAACTCATAATTGGAATCAGGTATGCAATGCGGGCATGACTTTTGGTGCACTAGCTATTTATGAGGATAATCCTGAACTTGCAAAAAGTATCATCCAGCGTTCCATTACGTCCATTAAGTTACCTATGGCCGATTATAATCCAGACGGTGCCTATCCCGAAGGTTATGGATATTGGGTTTATGGAACAAGCTTTAATCTAATGTTCCTGAGTGCCATTGAAAAACTTTATGGGCATGATTTTAATTTATCTGCTACGCCTGGCTTTTTAAAAACAGCTGCCTATTTTGAAAATATGGTGGGTACCTCAGGTAAAGCGTTTAATTATGCTGATGCTCAAGGTGGTGCGGGATTGACTGCCTCTGTTTTTTGGTTCGCAAATAAATCTAAAGATCCTTCCTTGTTATATAATCAGGTTAAATACCTGGATAAAAAAATAGGTGGCGATCGTTTGTTTCCTGCTATAATGATTTGGGGTAGGGGGCTTGCTTTGTCAAATGTAAAAGAACCTTCAAAGCTAATTTGGACAGGCCAGGGCCCTAATCCAGTGGCTTTGATGCGTAGTTCCTGGAGTGATCCTAAGGCTATTTATGTCGGATTTAAAGCGGGTTCTCCAAGCGTAAATCATGGTCACATGGATATCGGTTCCTTTGTTATGGATGCAATTGGGCAGCGTTGGTCTATGGATTTTGGCATGCAGGATTATGAATCTTTAGAGTCTAAGGGTATTAAATTATGGGGTAAAGAACAAAGTTCTCAACGATGGGATGTATTTCGATATAATAATTTGGCTCACAGTACCTTAACCATTGATGGACAATACCAGAAGGTGGATGGCTATGCAAAAATAGATGGATTTACAGATTCTCCCGACTTTTTAAGTGCTTTCAGCGATTTGACGGCTGTTTATAAAGGCCAGATGAACAAACTATCCCGAGGTGTAGCCATCGTGAATAAATCATACGTCGTAATTAGGGATGAAATGGAAACTTCAGAAAATAGTAAGGTATTGCGCTGGAATATGTTGACCCCCGCTCAGGTTGAACTAAATGGTATGGGTCAGGCTGTATTGTCACAAAATGGACAAAAAATGGTACTAAAGGTATTAGAGCCCAAAAATGTAACGTTAAAAACCTGGACTACCCAGTCTACTAAAGATTATGATGCTCCTAATCCAAATACCCTTTTTGTAGGGTTTGAAATGGAGCTTCCCCAAAATGCTAAACAAAATATAACTGTAGTTCTTGTTCCGGAGTCTAATCAAATACCCGGGAAGAAAGATATTAAGCCCTTGAATGTTTGGAAAAAATAAATGGTTTCCACTTTTTAAAATAACCTGAATGAATAAAATCTTTCTTTTTTGTTGTCTTTTATTAGGCTTTACCTGTCTGAAAGCTCAGAATCCTGCCATGTATTTTGCCGATGAAACAGTTCAAGGCAGACCCTATGCAAAGGATCCCTATGTCATTTACTTTAAACAAAAGTATTGGATGTATTACTCTACTCCCGATGCCCAGAAAAAGGAATGGCATATCGGTATTGCCACAAGTTCCGATCTGATTAAATGGGATAAAGTAGGGGATATTTTCGGATTAAAAGGAACAGCAGAGGAGAAAGGAATTTGTGCGCCAGGCGCTTTTCTAAAAGATGGTGTCTTACATCTGTTCTATCAGACTTATGGTAATGGTAAATCAGACGCTATTTGCCATGCTACTTCTACAGATGGTATTCATTTTGAAAGAAATGCTACCAATCCTGTTTTTCACCCAACACCAAGCGACTGGTCTTGCGGAAGGGCAATAGACGCTGAGGTAGTTTCTTATAAAAATCAGTTTTTTTTGTATTATGCCACGCGTGATACGAGTTATAAAATCCAACAGCAAGGGGTCGCTACAACCACCCTCAGTTCTGATTTCTCAAAAAATAGTTGGTCTGAGGTGACTGGTATGCCTATGTTAAAACCAACATTACCTTGGGAGAAAAATTGTATTGAAGCCGCATCTTGTATCAGAAAAGGTAAATTTTTATTCATGTTTTATGCCGGTGCCTATAATAATGAACCGCAACAAATAGGAGTAGCAAAAAGTAAAGATGGTATCTATTGGGAAAGAGTTTTTACATCGCCTTTTCTGAAGAATGGTGAACCGGGTTCCTGGAATGAAAGTGAAAGTGGTCACCCTCATATTTTAAAGTCACAAGATGGTAAATACTATCTTTTTTATCAGGGGAATAAGGATAAAGGAAAAAGTTGGTATATTTCAAAAGTTGAAATTGGTTGGAAAAAGGGTCTGCCCTTTCTGAAATAATAAATAATTGGATGATGAAAAAGTTCTTATTGATATTTTTATGTCTTGCTCATTACATTTCATGGGCTCAAATCACCCCAAGACATATTTTGGAGAAGGCTTACTCCATTGAAAAGGTGAAAGAAACCCTTATTCCTTTAAAGGATTATAAGCCTTATCCAACATCAGTGGAGGATTGGAAAAAATTGGTTCCGGATTCTATTATTCAACAAGTGATAAAAAATGGCGAAGAGGCTTTATCCTCCACATTTGAACCAATTTCTGGTTCTATGTCTCTCGATTTTGTTAGGTCTGGCGATAGATCCGTTCACGGAAAATTATCTTTTGGGAAACGAAACAGATTGACCGCTATCATTTTAGCTGAAAGTGTAGAAGGTAAGGGCAGATTTATGGAGGCTATTTTTAATGGAATTTGGTCTATTTGTGAGGAGAGTTTTTGGGGAGTTCCTGCCCATATTAGTGGTACGGGGTTGCCTGATGTCGAAAATCCCGTGGTTGATCTTTTTTCTGCAGAAACAGCTTCCGTTTTGGCTATAGCTGATTATTTTGTAGGGGATAAACTGGATAAAATAAATAAACTCATTCGGAAACGTATCTATTTTGAAACAAACCGACGAATATTTATACCTATGACTACCCATCCAGATCGTTATGGCTGGATGAGCAAAACACGTCCGGTAAATAACTGGAATCCCTGGATTATGTCTAATTGGTTGATGAGTACCTTGCTTTTAGAACAAAATGATCAAAGACGTGCAGATATGGTTTATGCAGCCCTGAAGGGCCTTGACCTATATATCAATGGGTTAGGGGAAGATGGTGGTTGTGACGAAGGGCCAAGTTATTGGTTTGCTGCAGGAGGAAGTGTTTTTGATTGTTTGGAACTTTTGGATAAATCAACAGCTGGGAACATCAATATTTATAAGGAACCTATTATTCAGAAAATGGCGGCTTATGTTTATAAGGCGCACATTGATGGATTTTATTTCACCAATTTTGCCGATGCAGATCCCGTGTTAAAACCTGACGGTCTCATGCTCTTTAGATTTGGAAAAGCGCTAAAAGATGAAAATATGATTCAATTTGGTCAATGGGCTAACCTGAATTTTAATCGCTTCGAGGTCAATGGTAACCAAAGGATGAGGATTATTGAAAATATGATGACCATCAAAGATATACCATCGAAGACAACCTACCAACCTGTTCAGGATGCATGGATTAGTGATATTCAGGTAATGACTGCCCGATCGGCTAATGGTTTATATTTGGCTGCCCATGGTGGACATAATGCGGAAAGTCATAACCATAATGATGTGGGCGATTTTATTGTTTATGCCGACGGTAAGCCGATGTTAGTAGATGCTGGAAGAGGTAACTATACTGCCAGAACTTTTTCAAGCAAGCGATATGATCTTTGGTTTACTCAATCAAATTACCATAATCTTCCAATAATTAATGGTATAGGACAAAAAGAGGGTAGGCGTTTTGAGGCTGGTAATGTCACTTGTCAAATGAATGAAAAATCTGCCACGCTTCAAATGGATTTGTCAACGGCTTATCCTGAAGAAGCAAAAATTAATAAATGGCTGAGATCTTTAACGCTACAAAGGGATAAGGAAAAAATCATTTTAGCTGATGATTATGTATTGGAAAATATTCCATCGTCTTTACAACATATTTTTATGACTGTTTGTGAGGTGGATATATCTGTACCAGGTAAAATTCTACTTACCAGTAAGTCCAATGAAACCAACAAAGAAGCTAATCCAACCCGACTGCTCATCGAATATAATCAGGCGTTATGGTCTGTTTCAACTGATTTTCCTTCTACTGAGGGTATGGAATATTCAAGTTTCAAAACAAAATGGAATGGCAGTCAGGTACAACGTATACTGCTAACTTCCAGGAAATTGGACGCAAAAGGTAAATATCAGTTTACCATGTCAAAAGGTTAGCAGTTAATTTATTTTGTAAGAGGTATTGCTTTCTTATAAAAATAAAAGTAACTTTGTATTTCAAAGTACTTTAAATGAAAAATGAAACGGATTATTTACAGGATATAGGGGAGATTCGAAGTTTGATGGAACGTTCTTCTAAATTCATTTCCCTTTCAGGGTGGGCAGGTATTTTTGCTGGTATATATGCTTTGATTGGTGTCTATGTGGCTATAACTTATCTTCATTTTAATCCTCAATCTCTTTAT
>BJGN01000178.1 GCA_014190515.1 Bacteroidota bacterium | reverse complement strand
AAAAAAATACGTACAACAATATCCCATTGATAGTAAAAATCCAACCTTCACCAAGGAGGTAGATGCCTCAAAAATTTGGGACAAAATTATATATAACGCGTGGAAATCTGCTGAACCTGGGGTCCTGTTCTGGGACACTATCATCAGGGAATCCGTCGCTGATTGTTATGCAGATTTAGGCTACAAAACCGTTTCGACGAACCCTTGCGGTGAAATTCCACTTTGTCCTTATGATAGCTGTCGTTTACTTGCTATTAACTTGTATAGTTACGTTAAGAATCCCTTTACCCCTCAATCTTCTTTTGATTTTGAACTTTTTTCAAAACATGTTCAGATTGCACAAAGATTAATGGATGATATCATCGATTTAGAAATCGAAAAAATTGATGGTATTCTTGCTAAAGTGGAGCGTGATCCGGAAGACAGCATATTAAAATCTGTTGAAAAAAACCTTTGGGAAAAGGTTAAAAGTACCTGTATAAACGGACGTCGAACTGGCGTAGGCATAACAGCTGAAGGTGATATGTTGGCTGCACTCGGATTGCGATATGGCTCAGAAGAGGGTACGTCCAAATCTGTTGAAGTTCACAAAACATTAGCAATTAATGCTTACAGAAGTTCAGTTCATCTTGCCAGAGACAGAGGAAGTTTTCCAGTTTTTGACGCTGAAAGGGAACAAAACAACCCATTTATCCAGCGCTTGCGTGAAGCAGATCCTTCGTTATATGAGGAAATGCTTGTTCACGGCCGACGAAATATTGCACTTTTGACTATAGCCCCAACGGGTACTACCAGTTTGATGGCTCAGACCACTTCAGGCATAGAACCAGTATTCATGATTTCCTACACCAGAAGGCGTAAGGTTAACCCTAATGACCCTGAAGTCGAAGTTAACTTTATTGACGAAGTGGGGGATCATTGGGAAGAATTTCACGTTTTCCACCATAAATTTTTGGATTGGTTGCAAGTAAATGGTTATGATGTAGCTAAAGTAAAAAAACTACCTGCTGAAGAATTAGACAAGATTATTGCTACTAGTCCCTATTTCAAGGGTACGGCAAATGATGTGGATTGGGTTCAAAAGGTAAAAATGCAGGGTGCTATCCAAAAATGGGTAGATCATTCGATTTCAGTGACGGTAAACGTGCCGGAAGATACTTCTGTAGATATGGTACGACAGATTTATTTGACTGCGTGGGAAGAAGGCTGTAAAGGCTGTACCATTTACAGGGACGGTTCTCGTTCAGGTGTCCTTATTTCCGATAAAAAAGATAGCTCTTCAGAACACCTAACTTCTTCTTTCCCTGAAACCTCCTCTCCGAAAAGGCCTGTCATATTGGATGCAAAAGTCGTTCGATTTATGAACAATAACGAACCCTGGATGGCTGTCATTGGTCTTTTGCATAACAGGCCTTATGAAATATTTACGGGTGCTGCCGTTGATATTTTTAAATTCCCGGATTACGTAACACAGGGTTGGGTGATCAAGGCAAAGGATGATAAAGGTCAAAGCAGATATGATTTCCAATTCACGGACAAAGACGGTTATAAAATCACTATTGAAGGATTGTCCCGCTCATTCAACAAAGAATTCTGGAATTATGCCAAGCTTATTTCCGGCGTCCTCAGACATGGTATGCCTTTATTAAATGTAGTAGATTTAATTTCTGGTCTCACCGTGGAACAAGCATATATAAATAACTGGAAAAATGGTGTAATAAGATCCTTAAAAGCATTTATACCAGACGGAACCATTGCTTCAGAAGCAGAATGTCCTGAATGTGCTGACCATAATGGTCTAATATTTAAGGAGGGTTGCTTAATTTGCAAAAGTTGTGGCTTTTCTGAATGTAATTAAACAAAAATTACCCCTCTAAATAAGTATGATTGTGTTGTCGCATTGCGGCAACACTTTTTTATTTTATATGTTCCTTTTTATAGATTCTGTAAGAATAATACCTATTATATTTGTTTTACTCATTCATCTTTTAAACGTCGATTATATGTCAACTTATTATAATTTTAATGGTCAGATTACTGCCTCTTCTGAAGTTAAGCTATCCGTAAGTGATTTAAGTATTTTAAGAGGATACGGAATTTTTGACTATTTCCTGGTTCGACAAAAAACCGTCATGTTCCTCGACGATTATCTCAACAGGTTTTACGGATCAGCTAAAATTTTAGGGCTTTCCATTCCTGTCACGAAAGATGAAATGGCCAGGCAGATTTATGCATTGATAAAGGCAAATAATACTACCGATGCTGGCATAAGATTGTTACTTACCGGGGGGTATTCTGAAGATGGATATACACCATCAACGCCAAATTACCTGATTTTACAACATCCGATTTCATGGGTACCGCAAAAAGACTATGAAACAGGCATAAAATTAATCACTCATTTATTTCAACGGGAGCTTCCTGAAGTAAAATCTATTAATTATTTAACAGGGATAAAGCTTCAACAAGAGATGAAAAATGCAGGTGCCGGTGAAATTTTATATCATGACGGTCAGTTTTACAGAGAAACGGTTAGGGCAAATGTCTTTTTTGTTGTTAATGATGAAATTTTTACCCCCGCTGAAAAAATACTCAAAGGAATAACCAGAAAACACATGCTCAACATAGCTTCTAAGCATTTTAAGGTCAACGAAATAGAGGTACCATTGAATTATCTCGATAAAGCATCCGAGATATTCATAACATCATCAACTAAAGGAGTTCTTCCTGTGGTTAATGTGGACGGAATGATGATAGGTCAGGGAAAACCAGGGCCAAAGGCTTCCTTTTTATTGACTGAATGGGAAAAACACTGTGAAGCCTATATTAAAGATCACTCAAATGAGTTCACCCACTAATTTATATTTTAAAATATGAACCAACCACACCTAATTACGCCAGAACAACTGGCTGGCATGGACAGATTTTACAGAATGAACCTGATAAATTCATTATCGGGATATAAACAACCTTTCTTAGTTGGGACGATTGATGGAAGAAACAGAACTAATCTGGGATTATTTAACTCTTTAGTGCATATTGGAGCACAACCGGCAAGATTAGGATTTTTTATAAGGCCACTGACGGTGCCCAGGCACACTTATCATAATATCATTGAACGCAAAAAATTTACTATAAATTTGGTTCCAGAAGCTTTTATCGAATCCAGCCATCAAGCCTCTGCTGATTACCCCTGGGGGGTGTCAGAATTTGAAAAAACAGGATTAACTCCCTATTTTTCAACATCACACATTGCTCCTTACGTAGAGGAGGCAACCATTAGGATAGGACTTGAACTGGAAGAGGAACAAAAATTAACTTGTAATGGCAATATATTAATTGTCGGAAAAGTAGTAGAGATTTATGTTCCTGAAAATGGCATCTTCCCCAATGGAAGTATAGATATTATTGGTCAAAAAACGGCAGGCGTAATAGGTTTAGACACTTATTTTACTACAGAATTTAAGAAGATTTTACCCTACGCGAGGCCCAACTAAATAAAAGAGATTGTCAAAGGTTAGAAAAGTATTTATTTGTAGTTCCTGTGGAGCACAATCGCCTAAGTGGACTGGAAAATGTCCTTCTTGTGGAGAGTGGAATACCTATCAGGAGGAAGTGCTCCAACGAGATACTTCGGCAGAACCAGGCAGGAATGCCTGGAAGAGTGGCACTCCACATGAGTTACTCCCCCAGCCAATCGCGCTTCCGGACATTCAATCAAATGATACCCCCCGATTAGTTACGAGCGACGATGAACTAAACAGGGTTCTTGGAGGAGGCATTGTCAGAGGCTCCCTTGTTCTTATTGGTGGACAACCAGGCATTGGAAAATCTACCCTTCTTCTTCAACTCGCACTACAAATAAACGCTAAAGTAATCTATGTTTCAGGGGAAGAAAGCGAGGAACAAATAAAAATGCGTGCCGACCGATTAGGAGGAAATCCTTCACAATGTTACATTCTGACAGAGACCAACGCTACCCGAATTTGTACCATTGCCTTAGATTTTCAACCCGACCTGATTATTGCCGACTCCATTCAAACCCTTTCGGTTCCCTATTTGGATGCGATGCCGGGCAGTATCTCTCAAATCAGAGAATGCGCAGGGGAGTTCCAGCGATTTGCGAAAAGTACCCATATTCCCGTTTTCCTTATAGGCCATATAACGAAAGACGGCACCTTAGCCGGACCAAAATTATTGGAACATATCGTTGATACGGTCCTTCAATTTGAGGGAGAACAACAATATACCTATCGGATACTCAGGACCTTGAAGAACCGATTTGGTTCTACTGACGAAATGGGTATTTATGAAATGCAGGCAGGCGGGTTACGTCAGGTTTCCAATCCCTCCGAACTTTTACTTTCTCAGCACGAAGAAACGCTTAGTGGCAGTGCTGTCGCTGCAACCCAGGAAGGTATGCGCCCAATGCTTATTGAAACACAGGCCTTGGTTTCAAAAGCTGTTTACGGAACCCCTCAAAGATCTGCCACTGGCTTTGATCTGAGGCGATTAAGTATGCTTTTGGCAGTTTTAGAAAAAAGAGGGGGATTACCTTTTGGGCAGCGGGATGTTTTTTTAAATATTGCCGGTGGTATCAGAGTGGACGACCCGGGTATTGATCTGGCCATTGTTGCCGCCCTTATCTCCTCATTGGAAGATGTTCCCATTCCACAAAAAAGCTGTTTTGTTGGGGAAGTAGGATTATCAGGAGAAATTAGAGCTGTAAATCGGATTGAGCAAAGAATACAGGAAGCTGACCGCCTTGGATTTGAGACGATTTATCTATCAAAATACAACTTGAAAGGTTTGGATACCCAAAGATTTGGTATAAAGATTCATTCTTTTGGAAGATTAGAAGAATTATACACCGTCCTTTTTACCTAATCAAAATTTATGAAAAAGATTAACATCTCGGGTGAAATACATCCACAACCCACTCTTTATTATGATGGGGTGTGCAATCTTTGTCACTTTTCTGTGCAATGGATTATTAAAAGAGATCAAAGAAAAATTTTCAGGTATGAAAATTTGCAATCTGAATCAGGGCAAAATATTGTTAAGCAAATAAATCCCACATTACTTTCTTCAGACAGTGTAATATTGGTAATGGATGGGCGAGTTTTCTTGTATTCTGATGCTTCTTTAGCCGTTCTAAAGAAATTAGGAGGTATTTATACCCTTCTTGGTAACATAGGGTTTTTATTCCCTCTTTCTTTTAGAAATACCATCTATCGCTTTATTGCCAGGAACAGATATAAATGGTTTGGGAAAAAGACTGAATGTATTTTGCCACAAAATGAATATTAGGGTAGCAACTCAAGAAAAAATGGCAAATACCGAAGTCAGAGATAAGGATTGGGCATAGAAAGGGCTGTCCAAGAGAATGGACAGCCCTTTTATATAAAAATTATATTTAATATAAAAATGGTTTTCCATTGGCAAGAACT
>BJGN01000177.1 GCA_014190515.1 Bacteroidota bacterium | reverse complement strand
ATTAGGTTTACAACCTTTAGTATTTACTCATCTTACATTTGATTTAAATCAAATGCATATTCATAACTGATGACACTCTTGTTCTTTTCATTTTTCTTCCAGGCTTCTTCCAAATGACTTATTTCAATCATTTGGTTTGTACTTGTTGGTTTGAATACGTTGGCTACCTTTTCTAAAACGTTTAATTCATTTTCTGAAAATAATTCTACCCTGAAAGGCCTATCATTTTTTGACTTGAATTGTTCGCCAATGTAACCTTGAGGAAATTCTGTGGTGAAAATATCAATTTCATCTTTGTTGGCTAAATACTCAAAGATACTTTGAAAATTAATAGGTACGGGGCCCATTTCAATAGCTTTGTAACGCATTCCGCTAATTGAAAAACAACTTTGCTTAAACATTAAAAAATCGGCATAAAACAACAGTTTATTCATCTTTGTCTTGAAAGGTGATAATTTATCTGAAAAATAAACGACCATTTCGGTGATTTTTTCAAAGTTTGGATTTCTATACCCCGAATATATATCGGCCAAATGATTGCCAAGTAAATATTCTTTGAAATTTATATTGAAAATATTCCTTTTCTTTTCTTCTGCAAGAAATATTGCTTTCTGAATGTATTTACTTCTGGCTTTTTCATCCAATGAGCCACACAATGCTGTCATTTCCATGAAATTTTGCGGGTCATCCACCATTTGTATTAGCTTGGCATTAGCTACACTAGGAATTTCGCCTGCTTCATATTGGCGATAACTGTTTACTCCAAAGCCTAAAATTTCCGACATTTTGGATGCTGACAAACCATACTTACTGCGAATATTATTAATTTCGTCAGGGAAAGGAATATTGAATTTATCCCGGTATTGATTATATACCTGATTCATATTCAATTCATCTAATGCTGCTGAGGTAAATTGTTCACCGCTATCCTCGCATTGGTAATAATGAAAAATAATTTCAAATGTTTCCTTTCTGAAAATCATTGACCTTTGTTCCTTGGTCAATTTCATTTCCAGACCTGTGATTGGACTTTTCATATTCAATTATTTAAAAGGATAATCCATTTTGTGTTGTGCCAAATGAAAAGAGATGCAGATAAAACTGCTACCAATTGGTCCCATCGTGATCTTGATATATACATCCCTTTTCTTTATTGTTTTGCCAAACACCCACATATCAGCACCTCCATATAGTTTTTCTTCGACGGGTCCTTAACTGTAATCTTTAATTTCCAGTGCTTGCAGCACAATATTTCGATCTATAGGGCGAAATTCTAAATCCAACAATGCCTGGGTATTTTTCCCCCTTTCGTCCCGAAAGAGTACATCCCAAAACCTCATTTTTTCACTGAAGTCTTTTAAAAAAGTGGCTACTTCCGTTTTTGAAATCATTTATTGGATTAGAAATACAAAGGTATAGCTGTTTTTTTTTAAAACAACTATAAAGTTGTTAAATAAATAATTATTTTATTTTTAACAATTTTAAAGTTTTATTTTATATTTTTGAGTGCTGTCAATTTCCCCTCTAACTCATTTTCAGAATACATAGCTTCAACGGTAATACTTACTGGCATTTTGAACAAACGCCTTGCATAACGTAATAAGTTTCTTTGACTTTAAATCCGGCCGGATGAATTATTTTGGGAAATTCAACGCCATTCAAACAAATGGTTTTTGTACATTTTTCACAATGAAAATGTGCATGGTTATGTTTGTGATTTTCCTTTTCACATAAGTCCACACACAAGGCAAATCTTAGCTTGTCCGTACCATCAATAGCTCTGTGAATCAAGCCATTGTCTTCAAAACTGCGGAGCGTTCTATATAAGGTGATTCTATCAATCTGGCCTACATTTTCCTCAATATCGCTTTGAGAAAGGGCTTGTTCTTTCTTTAAAAATAAAGATAAAACTTCCTTTCTGACTTGGGTTAGCCTCAAATCATGATGTTTTAACAAGGTGACAACGTCATTTTCCAATTCAAAATCAGTTCTCATTTTCTTTCTGTATATGAAACTATGTTGCAAAAATGTTTATATTTGTAAAGCAAACGGAATTTAAACCATTTTTTTAAATTATTCTAAGAAATACGGCAATATGAGTTTTTCCAAGATTATTGGATGTAAATATGGGTGTTTTTTAGGCATCATGTTGCTCTTTTCCAATTATTTATTGGGACAGGAGCGACATTCTTCTTGTTCATTAAAGCTTCAAATGGCTGTAGTTGATCCTCAGGGTAAACCATTAGCTTATGTAAATGTAGGTGTTTTAGGGCAAAGTTTAGGAGGGTCAACCAATGAGGAAGGCATTTTAATGTTCAAAAATTTATGTAAGGATTCCTATTCTTTTCAGTTTTCCCGCATCGGATGGGAAGCGTATGAGGTTACTTTTTTAATAGAAAAAGATACGAGTATTCAGATAGTTCTCAGGGAATCAGGCATCATGCTAGACAAAATAACTGTGCTTGGTGATGGAGATAAACTGGGAAAGAATACGATTAAAGAGATACTGGATTTGGAAGCATTGCGTAGTACCATGGGATTTGGTCTTGCGGAAAGTTTAAAGCAATTGCCTGGTGTTCAAACTTTAAATACTGGTGCGAGTATTTCTAAACCCATTATTCAGGGTTTACACAGTAATAGAGTTTTAATTTTACAAAATGGTGTCAGACAGGAGGGGCAACAATGGGGTAGTGAACATGCGCCTGAAATTGACCCCTTCCTTTCCACTAAAATTCAAGTGATTAAAGGGGCGGGTAGTATCAGGTACGGTGGGGATGCTTTAGGTGGCATCATTTTGGTTGAACCGCCTGCCTTGAGACGGGAAAAAGGATTAGATGGTGAGCTGCATTTACAAGGGATGTCCAATGGCAAATTAGGCATTTTAAGTGGACAATTAAATGGTAATCATTCCTTTGGAAATTTACCCGTGTCAGGTAGGATTCAGGGAACGCTTAAAAATGGAGGGAATTTGCATACCCCTGATTATTTTATGAATAATACTGGGGTGAGAGAAGAAAATTTTTCATGGATGCTCGGTACAGAGAAAAATAACCTGAATTCTACTTTTTTCTACTCCCGCTATTTTTCCATACTAGGTATTTTGAAGGATGCCCACATAGGAAATCTGACCGATTTAACTATTGCCATAGAAAGGGGAAGACCTTTGGCTGACGGCATATTTTCCAGAGAAATAGGTCGCCCGCAACAACAAATATTGCATGAGTTCTTTCAATGGAAAAATATTATTGATCTTCAAAAAGATGGCCATCTGGAAATAAATCTGAGCAGGCAGTTTAACAGGCGAAAGGAATTTGACGCGCATAGAAATTTTGGCACCCTACCCAGTTCACTCGAAAATCCCAATATCTTATTTGAAATTACCACCTATCGGGGGGAGGTAGATCTGGAGCATAATTGGAATACAAATTTTCACGGTCATGTTGGTCTTGCCCTGATGCAACAGGTAAACACAACAGATAGAGGAAGTTTAATACCGGATTATAGCCAATGGACAGGTGGCGTTTATTATACCTTGAAATATAAAAAACCGACCTCTCTATGGGAATTTGAAGGGGGTATTCGCTACGATATGAACCGGCTAAGGATTGATGATTTAAATCCTAAACTACAAGATTTTAAGCAAAATCATTTTCAAGGCTTATCTGGAACCCTTAGCTCAGTTTTTCATTTTTCAAATGCTGGTTTTCTTGTATTGCAAACAGGATCTTCCTGGAGAACGCCCCATGTTAGTGAACTTTTCAGTGAGGGAGTGCACCACGGATCCGCTAGTTACGAAAAAGGAAACCCTTATCTGATCCCGGAACGTGCTTTTAATAATAGTATTCATTTTGAATGGAAGGAAGGTAAATTCAAGATTCAATCTACCGCCTATTATAATTGGATAAACCAATACATTTTCCTTTCCCCTCAGAAAGAAGCGGTTTTAACCATAAGAGGTGCTTTTCCTGCATTTAATTACAGTCAAACCAATGTCAGTATCGCGGGCCTTGATGGAAATATGACTTATAGCTTGAATAATCATTGGGATTTCACATTTCAAGCCGCCATGGTAAAAGGTAGAAACATAACTGACAATGATTATTTAATCTATATGCCTACAAATAAGGTGCAACTTTTTACTACCTATTACTTGAATGCAAAGGAAAATGCCACGCATTCTTTTATAAGAACCCAACTGACCCATGTAGCAAAACAGGGTAGAGTGCCGGCTGATTTTGATTATGCCCTACCACCTGAAGGTTACTTTAGGCTTGATATTGAGTTTCTTACACATATTAAGAATAAATTTCTCCCTGACATTGAATTAGGCATTGCTTTAAATAATGCTACAAATACACGATATAGGGAATACCTGAACCGATTTCGATATTTTATCCAGGAACCCGGGCGAAATCTGGTAATAAGATTAAGAATTCCCTTTGGGCATTCATAAATGAAGATTGTTAACCTAATCAATATATATTAAAAATGAAAAATCAGCTTTTTTCTACCCTTTTTTTCTTTGCTTTTTTAGCTTTCATATCCTTTTCTTGTGAGAAAGATACCACAGGAGATCCTGATAATGAATCGGAATTGATTACCACTGTTAGCATCACTTTTACCCCGGTATCAGGTGCTGCCAAATCATTCAAATGGACCGATAAGGATGGTGCGGGAGGATTAGCTCCAGTGATTGAATCTATTGTTTTGGCTGCAAACACAAGTTATACCATTTCTACCTCCTTTTTGAATGAATCCAAATCTCCTGTTGAAAACATTACAGCGGAAATCCTGGAGGAAAGTAATGATCATTTGGTTTGTTATGCCGTTTCGGGTAGTGCGCCAGCCGTTCAGATTACCGATCAGGATAAAAAGAAAAATCCATTGGGCCTTGCGGGTACCATTAAAACTACAACAGCTGGAAATGGAAGTATCAAGGTAAGTCTGAAGCACATGCCTGACAAAAAAGCCGCCACTCCATGTTCCACTGGAGAAACAGATGTAGAGGTAACTTTTCCTGTAACGATAAATTAACGCTGCTTTTTGCCAGGATTTAAATGAAGTAAATTCATTTATCTCCTGGCCATTTTCTTCCTTTTAACTTACTATATTTGCATAAAATTATAGATTATGCGCTTCAAGGTTACAGGTTTTACCCGTTTTATACTTATAATGATAGTTTTGGTTCCTTTGGCATACGTGATTGCTTCCTATTATAATGGAAAAGATGGCATTGAGGAATTAAAAAAATTAGTCAAAGGACAAACTTCTCTCCTTCCGCCAACCAAATTAGATACACTGAACAAAGAGACTGTAGTTCTTCCCTTGGAGACCGTTGACAAGGATACTTATAGGAAATTATTGTTGGATAATGAGTCTTTAAAGGATTCTCTGTTGGATAAGGAATTGAAAATTAGAGAATTGGAAAGAAATTTAAAATTGTGTAAAGGAAAATGATGGTAAAAAATTTTCGCCTTTG
>BJGN01000176.1 GCA_014190515.1 Bacteroidota bacterium | reverse complement strand
AAACAGTAACGTAAGGATTCGCAGCGGTTTCTAAAAAAGTCAAGCCACTGGCAATAATAAATAAGGCCAACAGGAAAAATGGGAATAGACGGGTATTAGCAGCGGGTATGAATAAAAAAGCACCCAATGCAAATAAACATAATCCAAGAAGAATGCCATTTTTATATCCCCATTTTTTCATGGCAAAACCTGCCGGTAAGGCAACTAAAAAATAGGCCATAAAAAAAGCACTATCTATCAAGGCAGACTGGAAATCGCTCAGTTCACAGGCCTTTTTCAAATGTGGTATGAGGATAGGATTTAAATTATGTGCAAAACCCCATAAAAAAAAGAGCGTTGTTATGAGAATTAAAGGTAATAAATAAGGGTTTTTTGTCTTCATTCCAGGTGTTTTTAAAAAGAATATACCAATATAATCAATTTTATTAAAAGGACAAATGGAGGTAAAATTTGACTTGTGGGAACAGGTTGTTTTTAACCTATCGAATAAAAATGACTTCCTCCAAAGGTACACGCATCCGCTCACTATGAATCCCCTTTTCCGTTCCCTTTCCAACAGCAACAATCATGGTTATTTCAGCATCTTTGGGAAGATTAATATGTTTTTTAACCCTTTTTGCATCGAAACCTTCCATAGGACAGGTGTCAAATCCTTCGGAAGCCATAGCTAACATAAATGTTTGTGCTGCCAAAGCACACGATTTGTGAAGCATTACTCTCTGATCTCCATGTCCTTCGATACGCATAAAGGGCTTTTTAAAACCTTGGTAAAAAACGATTCCCTTTCTTAGTAGCGTCATAAATCCAAAGGGGTCATGACGGTATAATAACGGCATTAATTTTTTATAATAATCTAAGCCTCTTTTATTTAGTTTAGTGGGTTCGCCCTTTATAGCCTTTTTAATATTGGTATAATTCCATTCAGCTCTTTCCTTCCAAAGTCCCTGTCGGGTAACAAAAACAATCAGATGTTTTGCAGTCTTGGCTGCGGATTGACCCATGCAAAGCGGCGCCATTTGTTCAAGTAAGTCCTTTGATTTGATCCAGTAAAAGCCCCAAAGTTGCATATTACTGCTATTAGGAGAAAGTTGTGCCAGTGTTAAGGCAGATAAAACAGATTCGTCTGGCACTTCAATGTCCTCAGAAAAATGTCTGTTAGACCTGCGATGCTCTACAATTTCTTTAAATACTTCTGATTTTTTCATTTAAGAAGGGTTTATATGCTAAACATAGTTGTACTAGTTCTGCTGTTGTTTCAATTTTCTCGTCGGGCAAACCTAACATTTTTCTAGCTATTTCAAGGATGGCTAAAGGGTTTTTCCCGGTTTCTCGTAATGATTTCAACGATTCAGAACCAGCTGATTTCGATAATTTGTTTCCATTTTTATCCGTGATTAAAGGGTGATGTCCAAAATGGATACGTTGAAAATCAATTGATTCCATGAAAGTTGCCATACATAATTGGGCGGCGGTGGAAGTGAGTAAGTCAGCTCCTCTGATAATATGGGTTATATTAAAATGCAGATCATCTACATAACTGCCTAATTGATAGGATGGCAGACCATTTTTTTGTTTCACCACAAAATCACCCATTTGTTTGGATAAATTTACGGTGGTATTTGCCTTGAATAAATCTACCCAATGGATGAAAGTGCCTTCCTTTATCTGCCATCGCCAGGCTGATTTTTCATGGAATGATTTTTTTAAATCTCTGCATTTTCCATCATACACTGGATAATTACATGAAGTCATTAAATCCTTGCGAGTGCATTCACAGGAATATACACACCCCTGTTCCAGGGCAGATTTCAAAGCAAGGTCGTAAAGACTCAACCTTTGGTGTTGGGACCAAAATTTGTCGAAATCATCCAAAGATGATGGCCCTTCGTCATATTGGATGCCCAGCCAATCGAGTGCATAAAAAATATCCTCAAGATATTCTTTCCGGTATCTTTCCCTATCGAGGTCATCAATTCGTAATAATAACTTCCCATTTTCACTTTTAGCTAAGCAATAAGTGATTAGGAAAGAAACAGCATTTCCAACATGTAAAAATCCACTTGGGGTTGGTGCAATACGTGTTTTCATTTTATAAATTACCATTTAAAGATAGTTATTTATATATTGTCCATAAAATATTTGACATGAGGTTAGTGAAATTAAATGAAGATAGTTCATGGATGTGGGAATGGCAGGAAATTAGGGTATTGGTTGACCCGTGGTTTACCCCTTCACAAATCGATTACCACCCTGCTTTCAGCGAGCAGTTTCACCTGACAGAGCAGCCAAAAGTGAGCGATTTGGGTAAAATTGATTTTATTTTTATATCACATCCATTTACCGATCATTGTAATCAAGAAACCTTAATGCAATTTGATAAGGATATTCCGGTGATTTCCAGATCTGGGACCTTGAAAAAAATAAGTAGCTGGAATCATTTTAAGGTGTTGATACCCATCGAAGAAGCACCATTTAAAATAAGTGTTATCCCTACGAATTCCTTGTTTGACCCGGTTCATTTTTCCTATCGCATAGAAAATGAGGATGGTACCTTTATATATGCACCTCATGGGACTAAAGCGAAAAGTTTGCCAAAGGCTGATGTATTAATAACGACTACCACTACCTTTGAACTCCCTTTTTGGTTAGGGGGTACCATAAATCTGGGGTATAATAAGGCGTTGATAGCTAAGGAATTATGTGGTGCAACGATGTTAGTGGCTACCCATGACGAAAAAAAAATGGGAAAGGGCATCGTTGAAAAATTAGCTAAAAAAACGTATGAAAGTCAACTCAAGGACATCAGGGTTTTAAAGCAAGGAAAAGCACTTGAGTTTAAGGGGTAGGAAAGAATTGGGCAGGTAAAATAGTAATTCGTATGTTAAAAGCGCTATTGGTCGAATTTCTAATGAAGAAACAATAATTTGTTCCTTTTACTTATAATTATTCATTAATTTCGTTCCCTTATTGGAAAAAATAGCAAAATGAAGCATTTATTTTTAATTCTGGTGCCCTTAAGTTTTACTTTTACTGCTTGGGCTCAATCGCCAAACACAGACAAAAGTCTTTTCAGACAGTTGGGTTCTGAACTACCCACCCCCAATACTTACAGAACGGCTTCTGGTGCCCCAGGTGAAAGTTATTGGCAACAACGTGCTGATTATGACATCAAAGTGGAGGTTGATGATAACACTCAACGCTTAATAGGTAAAGAAACCATTACCTACACAAATAATTCGCCACACGTGCTTTCTTATGTATGGGTTCAATTGGACCAAAATGTAGTGGATCCAGAGTCTGATACCTATAAGACGAAAACGAATACTATGTCGGAGCGTACCTCTTTGACGCAGTTGAATGCCATGATTGATAATTCTTTCGATGGTGGGTTCAAATTGGAATATGTTCGCGATGTAATGGGTAAGGACTTGAAATATACAGTCAATAAAACGATGATGAGGGTTGACCTACCTATGCCATTAGCCGCAAAAGGTGGTAAAGTGGTACTTAATATTTCATGGGCTTATAATATAAATGATAGACAGAATCCTGCCTTATCTGCAGACAGCAGAGGTGGATATGAGTTTTTTCCAGAAGATGGAAATTACCTTTACACGCTCGCTCAGTGGTATCCAAGAATGGCCGTTTATGACGATTACAATGGATGGCAGCACAAGCAATTTCTAGGTCAGGGTGAGTTTACCTTACCTTTTGGAAATTTCACCGTAGCTATTACCGTTCCTTCTGACCATATTGTAGCTTCTACAGGAGTTTTGCAAAATGGAAAAGAGGTACTTACTGCTGAGCAATTGAAAAGATTTGAAACCTCAAAATCGGCAGTTAAACCTGTTGTCATTGTAACTCAGGCAGAAGCGACAGAAAAGGAAAAAACAAAAGCAACTACTAAAAAAACCTGGATTTATAAAGCAGAAAATGTTCGTGATTTTGCCTTTGGAACCAGTAGAAAATATATCTGGGACGCCATGGGGGTTAAAGTGGAGGGAAGTACTCAACCTGTTATTATGGCCATGTCCTACTATCCTAAAGAGGCTAATCCTCTGTATGGACAATATTCTACAGAAGCAGTGGCACACACGTTGAGAGTTTACTCTAAGCATACTATTCCTTATCCTTATCCTGTCGCTATTTCTGTGGAAGCCAGCAATGGTATGGAATATCCTATGATTTGTTTCAATTATGGCCGTCCAGAAAAGGATGGAACTTATTCTGACAGAATTAAATATGGAATGCTATCCGTTATTTTCCATGAAGTTGGTCATAATTTCTTTCCAATGATTGTAAATTCTGACGAACGTCAATGGACCTGGATGGACGAAGGTTTGAATTCTTTCTGTCAATTTCTTGCAGAACAGGAGTGGCAAAGAGATTATCCTTCTGGAAGTGGACCAGCAAAATCAATCGTTGATTATATGAAGATGGATAAATCGGTGCAGAATCCAATCATGACAAATTCTGAATCTATTATTCGATTTGGTGACAATGCCTACGGAAAACCTGCTACAGCATTGAATATTCTTCGCGAAACCGTTATGGGCAGAGAATTATTCGATTTTTCTTTCAGAGAATATGCAAAGCGTTGGGCATTCAAACATCCTACACCTTCTGATCTTTTCCGTACCATGGAAGATGCATCGGGTGTTGACCTAGATTGGTTTTGGAGAGGCTGGTTTTTTACTACAGATCATGTGGATATTTCATTGGATAATGTGACTCCTTTTAGAATGGATACTAAAAATCCGGACATTGAAAAACCATTAGCAGGTAAAGCTGCCAAAGAGGAACTTGAGAAAGATATTACTTACCAAAATAATAAAAGAGATTTGCCAACTACGGCCGTAGAAAGGAATAAAGAATTAGAAGATTTTTATAATAATTATGATCCTAATGCCGTAGTTCCTTCGGACAAGAAGGCTTATGAGCAATATATGACTGGATTAGGTGAAAAGGAGAAAGCCTTTATAGCAAAAGGTTTACATTTTTATCAATTGGATTTCTCTAATAAGGGCGGATTGGTAATGCCTCTAATTATTCAGTTTAATTTTGAAGACGGTACGAAAGAGGTCAAAAGAATTCCAGCGGAAATCTTTCGGCTAAATGATCAGAAAGTTACCAAGGTTTTTGCCTTGAGCAAACCTGTGGTTAGTGTTGAATTAGATCCGCAAGAGGAAACGGCAGATACAGACAGGGAAAATAATTTCTTCCCAAGAAAGGCGGTACCTTCAAGATTCGAAATGTTCAAGCAATCTGGAGGAGGTCGCTGGAGTGGTGGCGGTGGAATGAATCCAATGCAAAAAGCTAAGGCTGAAACTAAAAACTAAATATTCTTATTACTTTCGATTATTGACAACGAGAGGCTGACCTTAAATGGACAGCCTCTTTTTGGTGTGCCGTGCATGGCAATCAACTAGGTGGTGCAAGTCCACTGTGGGGGTATGTAATCGCCAACCACTAGCTTAAGGCAAGGGTGTCCATCGTGAGGTGGAATCTGAAGGAAGCCGGCGGCAAAACG
>BJGN01000175.1 GCA_014190515.1 Bacteroidota bacterium | reverse complement strand
ATGAATAATAATAGTTCGAGATTACTCACCCATAATACCTGGTTCGCCTACCATATTATTCCCAAAATATTTGGTTATAATATTACCAATAGTGATGGAAAAAGTATTGATACTGTGGATATTGCGATGTTGCATATCGCTGAAGATTTTAGAATGAAGTTTGTGCCTACCGCTCAGGATTATCTAAAGCATTTAGACGTTCAACCGTGGATGTGCAATGGGGTGAAAGATTTAGGAAGTAAAGAAGGATCAGAATTAGTTGAAAAATTGAACCAAAAATTAAAAGATGAATCCTGAAAAAGTTGGATTGGAAGTGGCCGTACAATGCTGGAAAGATGTAAAAATCAACCATTGTATCATGGATTTTTCCTGTGGTGGCGATGAAATGCAAGATGTTGATTTTGTATTTTATGGTGAAAACGAAAACGTTTTACCATCTGATACGCTTAATGATTTTTTTAAACATGAAGTTTTTGAAAAGGTCGATTTTTATGTAAATTCCGGTGACGAATACATAGGTGAATTTGGCACCGTACGCATTGAATTAAATGAAGAACAGGCTGATTTCGATTACACAAAATCTACTACATCTGAACATTCTGAAAGAATAACCGAAAGTTTTATTTACCAATTAACTGATGAGGAGTTTAATATATTCAGAGATAAGATTGAAGATATTAACGGGGAAGGTCGGAGTGTAAATTTTAATTACAAATCAGATTGTATTATCAGCGACGATGAAATAAGTATTCTGGAGAAATTTGAGGGCAAAATCATACATTTTATTAATAATGCTATCATTAAAAATGAACATGGTGATCCGGAAGAAGAAAGTGAAAATTTTGAATGTGATGTAGAAGATACTTTAAATACAGCTGAAAAGACGATAGAAATCCTTGTAAGTAGATCCTTTTACTATACTGTTTCTGAATAATTTAATAACATAATGAAAATAATCGTTAACAATGTGGAGTTCCCTTTCAATGAAGGTTGTAAACTCCTTAAATTAAAACATGGTTCGTCAAGTGTATGTCCCTTTAAGGAAATAGAGGAATTCTGGAATGATATTGAGCCATTGACATTCAGAGAAATTATTACCATTTTTAAAAATGTAGAACAAAGAAGGATCGGATTATTGTACTTAGGTCTGGAAAATCTTTCAAAAGAAATTAAATCTACGTTAGTTTCGAGCGAAACCATTTCAAAAAAAACCACCTGGACAAATAAGGAGGGTATCGTTAAATCCGTTCATTTCGATGATAAATATGAGTTATATTCTGTTAGTGGCGAAGAATTATTGGGAGATCCTAGTTTGACGACATTCCATTATGTTAAATTTAAAGACACCTCAACCGTTAGGGAATATTTACTTTGGATAGATTATTATCACATTTACCGTTTAAAAAATTACCAGGATGTGACTGCCATTGACGCCATTGCCTGGACCATCCAGACTAATCTTAGAGAAGGGGGAATTGAGAAAATTATCCGTCAGGGTGACTGCATTTTACTGATGAAAAATAAAAATTCCCACATTGGTGCTGTAAGGCATTTAACGGGAAATGAATATCGCTCTTTACTTGTTTTGGAGAGTTAGGGTACTGCCTGAATTTAAATATTGAAAAAATACTTTTAAACCAATTTATAAAGCAACAGATAAAAAAGGCTACCTTATTGGATAACCTCATTTTTTATAGCATTCGCCCATTTTATGCAACTTTTTACCTTAGCGTACTTGTAAAGAAACCATTGGAATTGTTACGACAACATATAAAGCCAGGTGAAGTATATCGCCGTTCTGACCTGGAGTATTTTTCGTCGGCCATTGACTAACAAAGCTTTACAACACAATCTGGGTCTATAATCATAAACGGAAAGGGGAGTTTTTCTTAAATGGATATGGATATTCAGGGATATATTACCGGAATATGAACCTAGAGAAATTTTAGCGTATGAAGACTAAAGAAATCAACAAAACGGAAGAAAAAACGCTTATCATACAATTAAGAGAAATCAGAGACAGCATAAGTCTTGACATAAAAGACTTGACTACTTAACAAATGAAGGAATATTTTAGTAAACAAAAAACACTGCACCCAACAGTTTGGCAAAAGGAAGGGTTTGGTGCATCTAATGAAGTTTAGTCTCAGAAAAACCGACCTACGCCAAGACGCAAACTGTCTTCCGTTAAAAACTTTTAGTATGCTGCATTGGTTCTTGAACTATAGATGTTGTAGTAGATTGTTCAGTATAAACTGATTTAGCATTTTCAATTCCATTGTAGTCAACGACAATGAGAATTATTTAAGAACAAAAATAATCTATGTTACAACTAAAAAATGGCATAATCCCTCTCAACTAGCAGAGATAATAATTACCCAAATAAGTAATGAAAATAAGGAAACCCTGTTTTTGTGCGAAGTATATCTGCTCAGCTAAGCTACCTTAGCCCTTGTTTTAAAAACATTTGAATCTGTTAAATATTCACGTACTTTAAAGTATAATTTTAATAACTTTGTAAAGTTGTATTTTTGACTTATTGATAAAGCAACTCTGCATAATCTTATTTGTAGGATTATCAGATTTTTATCTGCTCTGAAACTTCTGTTAATATATTTGATTTCAAATACAAAATTTCTCCTTGTCAACTACTAACATTAATATCAATCGTTTAAATCACTTACTGAAGCTCTATAAGCTTTCAGAAAAAGATTTAATGACTTTCTTGAACCAGGGTAGAAAAAAGATACTTTCTGAAAGAGATGTTTTTGGGAATCAAATAAAAATTAGTATTCTTAAAAAAGTGGATTCACTTTTCAAAAAAGGCTTAGAATATTATATTGACCCAAAAGATTTAAAAGAATCCAAAGAAGAAAGTATTTTTTTTAGAAAAGATACCTTTAACGCTGAATTAAGCTTCGGGGCTAAACAAATAATAACTCATTTTGAAGAAGAAAAAATAGGATTTTCAGCATTATCTAAACTTGCAGATTTTAAAAACGAAAGAACACTTCCATTTTACACCCTGAAAAATAATCCTAAAAAAGTTGCAGAGGAAGTTCGCAAACAAATTTATCCTGCATTTAATAAAGATCATAAAAGATTTTTAAAATCAATTATCACTAAGCTTGCAGATTATAATGTTTTAGTTTTTGAATTTATTGAATCCTGGAAAAAAAAAGAAAAAGCAAATATTAATGGCTTTTATCTCTCCCCTAATGTAATTGTTTTAAAAAGGCAGAAATCATATAGAAGAGAAATATTTACCTTAATTCATGAACTTGGCCATTATTTACTCAACGTTGAGGAAATAGATGAGAAAATTGGAGACGATTATTCTGCTTATGAAAGTTTAGATAAAATTGAAAAATGGTGCAATGATTTTGCTTACCATTTTTTAATTGGTGAAATGGATAATATTATTTCCAATATTGAAAAAGCATCCGCTAAAAATGATTACCATCATGAATTAATTAAGGATATTTCTAACCGAACAAATTTAAGTGAATATGCACTCTTTACCCGACTTAGAATTAATGATAAAATCTCATTTAATAATTATCAAGCTGTAAGAGCAGCATTAGAAAACAGATATCTTAAAGACGAAGAAAAGTTAAGAAAGGAGAGTGAAAAAGATATTCAAGAAGGTAGCGTATCAAAAATACATACAGCAAAACCTATTTTATCTCCACTTTTAGTAAATACTGTGCAAGCTGCTTTTATTATGGGGATAATAGGCGAGTCAGAATTTTGTAAACGTCTTAATATTAAGCCTGAAAACATCGATAAACACCTTAAATGAAAGTAGTAATTGACACAAGCTCCTTAATTGCTTTGGTACGTTACTACTTGCCATTTGACAAAGATGATACTTTGAAAAACTTTTTTCAAAAAAAAGTTCAGTTATTTTTTTGATTTTTTAACCCGTCAAATCATACCCTGAGGTGGCTCAGTTTGATCGGAATATTCATACTGAACCGCCACTTTTGCCAAATCCGTGGTATGCCTTCGTTGTTCTTTCACTCAAAAGTAAAATAATTTTCAAAATACTATGAATTAATAAGTATTATGACGTACATTTAATGTATAAATTTTACTTAAAGGTGAAATACATTTCAATATGCCCTAATTATAAAACCTGTAAAAAGAAAAGTGAACTACGAAATTGTCGAAATGGAACCATTCAGCGGCAGCGAGGCAAAAGTTTACTCTATTATTCCGGAGGGTGAAAATATAACGTTATTCGAAAAGTTTGTAGATGAACATAAAGTAGCATATAAGGATGAGATAAAAGACATACTTAAACGATTAAAGCAAATCGGTCATGCCACTGGGGCAAGAGAGAGTTTTTTTAAACACGAGGGAGATAAAGAGTTTTTTAGAAAATATGGAAAATATGTTTGGGCTTTGTATGATGATGATGAAAGAAAGTTGAGATTGTATTGTATAAGGTTTACCAATGTGGCTATAATACTTGGAGGTGGTGGATATAAAGACAAGTCTGTTATAAAGTGGCAAGATGACGAAAATCTGTCTGAAGAAGTACGAAAAATAATGGCTTATGCCGAAATCATTTTAAAACAGTTAGATGATGGTGATTTATATTGGTCCAATAACGGAGCTGAATTAGAAGGAAATTTAAAAAATTACGACAATGAATAAAATAACCAAAGCAAGAAAATATAACAGCTCAAAACTGCAAGAGTTGTTAGATGAAGTTAGTCCATTGGAAATGGAGCAAACTAAGACCAAAATGAAACTTGCTGCTCGTATTGAAGATTATATGAGAGCTAAAGGGTGGAACAAGTCTCAATTTGCAGAAAAAGTCGGTAAAAATCCGTCTGAAATTACCAAATGGCTAAGCGGAACGCAAAATTTCACTGTGGATGTCTTAACGGAGATAGCTTCAACATTTGATATCGAATTAACAGCCTTGTTTGGTAAACACCCTATTCCAGTCGTTTATAGAAAAGAAATAGTTGTTAATTCAGTTGCTACACCAACAGCAATAAAATTAATAACACCGTACGAACATGGTGTATCATTTTTGAAAATTGTTTCTGTACAAAATGGCTAAAATAGAAAATAAAGACACCGATGTCGAAATGCATCTAAGGGCAATTGAATTGTTGAATAGCTCATTGACCTTACCTGCCAATCCAGATATAACCGTAACAAATTTTAATTTCAATATTAACATTGAAATTCGTTCAGATACGATGAACAAACTTGTTTTTGTGATTGTGCATATTGATATTAAAAATGATGGCCACTCTGAAGTTCTTGGCGCATTGTCGGTGAGCTGCATCTTTGACATTGTAAACTTTGAAGATGTAATAAAAATTGAAGCTGACGGTAAAGTAAATATTCCTCAACGTTTGATAGAAACGCTAAACATCATTTCTATATCTACTACCAGAGGTGTAATGTTCTCAACATTTAAAGGAACGTTTTTACATAGCGCTATACTTCCCATTATTGATCCTCAGCAATTAAATACTGATAGTTGAAAAAATTGAATAGTGATGTAATAAATAA
>BJGN01000174.1 GCA_014190515.1 Bacteroidota bacterium | reverse complement strand
GAAAAATAACAGCGACCTTCCCATTTATACCGATTCAGTAAATGCACTAAAGTGGATTAAAAATAAAACGTGTAAAACAACCTTAGTCAGAAGTAAGGAAACTTTTGAGTTATTTGAAACCATTGGTAGAGCTGAAGATTGGCTGAAGAATAACACCTGGAAAAACCCACTAATTAAGTGGGAAACAGAAATTTGGGGAGAAATTCCTGCTGATTTTGGAAGAAAATGAGGTGTTTATTTAACCACAAACCTCATCTTATAATCACAACTCACTTTTCCCTTTTTAATATTCTCCAATTTTCCCCGTAAAATTATTTTTCGGGCTGGCGATAGATATTCCACAAAAAGTTTACCCTCAATATGGTCATATTCATGCTGAATAACGCGCGCTTCCATACCCTCAAAAACGCCAATTTTAGTTTCAAAATTTTCGTCCAGATAACTGATTTTCACCCCCGACTTTCTTTCTACCTCGCCTCTTACGTCTGGTATGCTTAAACAACCTTCCTCATAAGACCAAGTATTTCCAAACTCTTCTATAATCACCGGATTTATAAAAACAGCTTTTATTGCCGTTTGACTTTCCTCCTTTTTTTTGTCATTCATCTGCTTGGTATCCACGATAAATAATCTAATCGATTTACCTATTTGGGGGGCAGCCAATCCAATACCTGATGCTTCGTACATGGTTTCCCACATATTCTCAATAATTTCTTTGAGTTCAGGATAATCCTTTGTTATAGGTTCAGCTTTTTTGTTCAGCACCGGTTGGCCAAAGGCAAATACAGGTAAAATCATAGAGGTTACGAATAAATTAATTTTTTTTATAAAAAGGCAGGAATGGGTTTATTGATAGAAGAAACATTTCTTTTTCTTTCCATGAAAGCATCTAAAATAATTGCAGCTGCTACCCTGTCAACCATACCCTTTTCCCTTCGTTTCTTTTTACCAATACCGCTGGCCAGAATAGTATCTTTCGCTTCCACGGAACTGAATCTTTCATCTTGAAGAAAAACGGGTATAGTTGGAAAAAGCTGTTGTATCTTCTTTCCGATTAACATTATTTCACCATGAGTTTGTGCTGGATTGCCATCGGGGTAAAATGGCTCTCCTAAAACAATGGCTTCTACCTCTTCAGTTAAAATATAATTAGACAAAAAGGCCAGGAAACTCTCGTTGGTCAGAGTACATAGACTTGAGGAAATAATTTGTAATGGATCGGTTACTGCTATACCAACCCTTTTTGATCCATAATCAATGCCAATAATTCTAGCCAATTGAAATAATTTTCGCAAATTTAACGAATTTATGCCAAATTTGAGTGCAAAAAATATCAATATGATAAAACAAATAAAAGGTTTTGTTCAACACTATGCCTGGGGTGGGTATCATTTTCTTCCCGCATTATTGTCATTAGATAATAAGGAAAGGAAGCCCTTTGCAGAACTTTGGTTTGGTGATCACTCTGGTGGAACATCTCCTCTGATTAAAAGTGATGATAGTAAGACAGAAAATCTGAGGCAATTCATTGATTTAGATCCATCCTCTCTGCTTGGCGAAAAAACATATATAAAAGATGGGGGTCGCCTACCTTTTTTACTGAAGATTCTGGATGTACATAAAATGCTGTCTATTCAAGCCCATCCATCAAAAGAAGCCGCCATTAAGGGTTTTCTCGATGAGAATAAAAGACAAATCCCATTAAATGCACACAACAGGGTTTTCAAAGATCAGAACTCAAAACCTGAAATGATGGTCGCCTTGTCACCGTTTTGGCTTTTACATGGATTTTTACCTGCTGGAAAGGCAGCTGAACAATTAGACAAAATACCTTCATTAAAAGAATTTTCAAACGTTTTTAAAACAGAAGGTATTAAAAAAGGCTATCAAAAATGGATGGAACTGCCACAAACCGAGATAGATAATATTTTGGCTCCTTTACGAAAATCGCTACTTGATGCGCCCGACGCATCACTGAATAAAAATTCTCCTGATTTTTGGGCAAAAAAGGCCTTCCACGATTTTATCAGGGAGGACGGACATCTGGATAGAGGCATTTTTTCAATATATGTAATGAATATCGTTCATCTTCAACCCGGAGAGGCTATTTTTCAAGATTCTGGACTTCTGCATGCCTATCTGGAAGGTACTAATATCGAATTAATGGTCAATTCTGATAATGTATTCAGAGGAGGATTAACTGACAAATACATGGATATTCCATTGCTTCTTGATCATTTAGACTTCCGTCCTACTTTACCAAACAAACTAAAACCTGTAATTATTGATCAAAAGGAAAAAAGATTTATCATACCATCTTCCGATTTTGAGCTTAAGGAATATGCATTGGAGAAAGGTGTTGATTTATGCATACCTCCTTCATCTGGTCCATCTATATTGTTATGTCTCCATGGTAGCATTTGTCTTAAGGCAGAGAATTCCTTAATTGTACCTTCTGGAGAAGCCCTTTTCGTCCCACACAATACTCAAATAGATTTGCAACAAAAGGGGGAGGAAACCGCCGTCTTATTTAAAGCAGGCATCCCACCCTTTTAAGGAAAAATATTTTTTCAGAAATAAACCAAGAAATATCGCTATAAATTAACCGCTTAAAACAAAAACCATTTTAGGTAAAAAAACATTTACACATACATTAAGAAGTAAACTTTTGTATTTTGAAGAAAATTTTAAGGATGAAACTCAAGAATATTATATTTATTACCTACATTTTGATGTCCTACAAAAGTGTAAGCCAGCAAATAGACCCGTATTCTTTAGTAATTTTCAGCCCTTTTCAATACAACCCAGCTTATACTGGTTTAGACGATAAAATTACGATACAGGGAAGCTTCAGAGATCAGTGGATAAAAATACCTGGAAATCCCTCTTCTCGGTATTTCTTAGTAGATGCACCCATCCCAGCCTTGGGAAGCGGCATAGGCATAAAAATTCAGGAAGACCAATTTGGGGCAAGCAGGCAAGTGTCCCTTGCACTAAACTGGAGTTACTCAAAGAATTTAAGTAAAAATAGTACCTTATCAATAGGACTTGGTATTGGTAACCAAAGATATAGCTTAAATGGAGGCATATTGCGAACGCCGGATGGAAATTATAGTTCTACCAGTATAAATCATAAGGATATTCTTTTACCCAATGGAGAAATCGCATTGAGCGGCATGAGTTACGAAGGAGGAGTGTATTTAAAAACTAATTTTTTTGAAACAGGTTTTTCTGCATCAAACGTATTACCAGTATCTCTCAATCAAGGTGATTTTGGCATAACACTACAACCACATTATACCTTTTCCTCAAAAGCTTTTATCCCACTAACCACTCAAGTAATTGTGCAACCTGGCATAATTATGAGATATGTGATGGGAAATTTACAGCTTGATAGCTACATACTGGGTAATATCAGGGAAAAATTTACCTTAGGAACAGGTTTAAGAGGATTTAGCCCCAATACACTGGATGGAATTATGACGATGGCAGGTATTCAAATAGCTGAAAATATATCATTTTTTTACACTTACACTATTCCCCTGTCAACTATAAGGACATCAACCACGGGAAGCCATGAAGTAATGGTGAGATATACTATAAACCAAAAATTAGGTAAGGGAATTTTGCCGCCAATTATTTACAATCCAAGAAATTTATAATTTACATGCAATTATTATAATAAGAATGTTAAGACGTCGTTTGTATAAAGAATTTGGGTTGCATATAATAAATTGTGCTAAAATAAATAAGTTGTTTTTGTAGTACGCCGAAACAATCTATCTTTGTCCCACTTCTTTTTTTTAAGAAGCAAATTTTGTAGGAAAACCGAAGTATAAACATGAAACAAATGCAAAAAGGAATTTTCTTTTTGATGCTTGCCGCCATAGTAGGTTGCGGTAAAAGCGATACAGGAGAATTAGTAGGTGTGCAAGACCGCCCAGTTTGGAAAGGAATTCAGCCTTATGGAATGGTTTACGTGCCATCCGGAACACTTTTAATCGGTCCAAGTGACCAGGATATCAGTGCAACTTTTGTTCAACGCCCAAAACAGATTTCTATTCAGGGTTTTTTCATGGATGACACCGAAATAACCAATAATGAATACAGACAATTTGTGCATTGGGTAAAGGATAAAATGGCCCATGAAAAACTCGAACATTTTCTTGAGGCAGACCCTGATGCAGTGGAAGAAGAAGATCCTGAAATTGATTGGGACATGGAGATTGACTGGGAAGCTGAAGAGCTCCAGGATATGTATTACCAGGGCAACAATAAATTGTCTGGTAAAAAGGAATTAAATATAGATTTATTAAAATATTCTTACGAATGGTATGATTGGCAAGCTGCTGCTCATGACAAAGGTCAAAGTGCCAGAAATAAATTTATTAAAAAGAAAACAGTTAAAGTCCACCCTGATAAGTTTGTCTGGGTTCGTGATTTTGCTTACGCTTATAATGAACCAATGACACGAAATTATTTTGATCACCCAAACTATGATGACTACCCTGTAGTTGGTGTTGATTGGAATATGGTCAATGCTTTCTCACATTGGAGGACGGAATTATACAATAAAAGTCTTGGGGAAGATCAAATAAATACAGAAGATTTTCGCTTACCTTCTGAGTTTGAATGGGAATATGCAGCAAGAGGTGGTCACGAACAGGCAATGTATCCCTGGGGTGGTCCATACATAAGAAATGCCAAAGGTTGTTTAATAGCAAATTTCAAACCCGGCCGCGGTAATTATCCGGAAGATGGCGGCATGTACACCGTAAAAGCAGATGCTTATTTTCCAAATGATTATGGATTGTATAATATGGCTGGTAACGTTGCAGAGTGGACCTTAACCGCTTACGCAGAGAATATTCTTAGCAGAGTGAGTGATTTAAATCCAGATTATCGCTATGATGCTGACGATAAAGAAGACCCAAGCAATAAAAGGAAGGTAATTAGGGGAGGCTCATGGAAAGATTCTCACTTCTTTTTACAAAATAGTTCCAGAACTTACGAATTTCAAGATACCACTAAATCATATATTGGATTTAGAAACGTATTAACCTTCCTAGGAAGATCCATTAATGACTTCTAGTCATAATATTTTATAAAAACATATCATTAACCTGTTTAAAGTTTTCTCAAATGAGTAATGTATTGAAAAGTAAAGGTTTCAAATATCTTAAAAACCTTCTTATCGGTGTGGGCGCATCTGTCGTTTTAATTGGTGCTTTGTTCAAAATTATGTCCTGGGCTTATGCTGACGAATTATTAATTGTTGGTATGTTAACAGAGGCAGCCTTATTTTTCTTTCTGGGTGTAATAGGACCGGAGAAGGATTATTATTGGGAAAAATTATATCCAGGTTTAGATAATTATTCAAGTGCAGTAAATCCTATCTCTCATGCAGGGCAGGTTGCACCACAAAATCCAATGACCAAAGAAATGGTTGAAAAGTACCTGGGTTCTATGATTGGCGAATTACAGGTAATTTCAGGTAGTCTGTCTTCTTTGAAAGCGCTTCAGGAAATAGATTTTTCAGGCACGAAAGAACAACTTCGG
>BJGN01000173.1 GCA_014190515.1 Bacteroidota bacterium | reverse complement strand
TCGTCGGGATGCCATTCATTTATAAAGGCTGTCATAGCCATTTTAAAATTTTCTTTTTCTTTATTCGACCAATTTCCTGTGTTTAAATCTTCCCAAATAGTTACCGTTTCAATAATTTTAAACGTAGTTGTTAGTTCTTTTATTCCAGATAAATCTTCATATTGAATCAGTTTAGTTATATGGTCAACCTCGCCTTTCGCTGCTTCTGTATAAAGAAAAGAACTATATTCTCTAATCACTTCGGGGGTCTGATCGATAAAACGCATAGGAAATCTATTAAAGGTTAGATTTTCATTTTTCCAGGGTATTGAAATAGTTTCATTGTTAGGGTCCAGGACATTCAATTCTTCCAGATTTTTATTCCAGATTCTATTAATAACGGATAAATCTTTATCTGCTTGGGGCAAAATCAGATAATCTCTTGCTCGGGTAAAACCTACATAAAATAGTCGGATTTCTTCAGCAAGATCTTGTTTATTCTGGTAATCCCATTCTGGAGATTTTTCAATATTATCCCAGAGCACTGTTTTTTTATTGTTCTTACCGTAAGGATTTATCCATAAACGCACCCATCGGTTTCCCAGAATATTAGATAAATCTACCATGTTATTTTTGGGAACAATGGTTAGATTATTGATTTTAGTGTTAATTTCTTTATCGAGATCCATAAGAATAACGATAGGCCATTCAAGTCCTTTGCTTCTGTGGTAGGTGAGCACTCTAACGGCATCGGGGCCTTCTCCTGCCCCTTGAAAATCTGCTTTGGTTTCAATTTTTCTTTGACACCAGAATATAAATCCGCTCAACGAGGTAGCAATATGAAGACTCTTGCAACTCTCTTCATATTTAAGAGCAATAGATCTGATTTGATCAATATTATCTAATCGCTGGTCTGGATTTCCCCATTCAACAATCAATCTTTTTATATCAAGTGAGGAGATTATCTGATCTAATATTTCAAAAACGGAAAGGTATTTTCTATTTTTTCTTAACGCTATCAGTTTCCTTGTTAGAGGGTAATCCATGCCCCATTCAGGTAAATTCGGATCACTTTCGTTTGCTTTTTGGCGTTGGCGATCAGCCTTTGCGTGTAAAAGTGCTTCCAGACTCATTTTTTCGCCATACAATAAAATTTCTGTGAGGGCAATCTCATCTTTACTTTGAACATATTTTAAACAGGCGAGAATCAGAATACCTTCGATGGTGTCAAAAATGCCTGGTTGTGAAAGGGCAGCATTTAGCCCGGCCATTTTCAAGGAGGCTGCCATATCTAAACAAAGGCTATTTTTTTTACAAAGAATAGCAACATCACCTGCTTGGGCCCTTCTCATTTCGCCACTCTGGTCATCTTTTACATAGATGCCCTTTTGTAACTGAGATTTCAGGGAATGAGCTAAAGAGTTGGATATATGTTGAATATTAAATTTTTGTTTCTTTCCGTCTTCATTTTTATTTAATTCCCACATATTTAGTGCCGGACCAAACAAATGAGATTCACTTTCCCTGGAACGAATGGGTTGAAGCTCCACCTGAGAGGAAGGCATGTCGTTAAATCCGCGAACGAAAATGGCATTAACACAATTTACCAGATCTTGCCTGGACCGGTAAGAAGTACCCTGAACATCCTCCGGTTTTACCCCTCCGTTTTTATCGATAATGGCTTTCATCAGAGAGGGTTCAGCACCTCGAAATCCATAGATACTTTGTTTTGGATCTCCCACCCAAATAGTATGTTTAGCTATTTGAGAAAGTTTGAGAAATATGGATAACTGAATGGGGCTGGTATCTTGAAACTCATCGACCATTAAAATACTGATTTCCGATTTTAGAATGTCACAAACGGTAGGATTATCAAGTAATTCGTCCACTTTAACTTCCATATCTGTGTAATCAATGAGACCTCGTTGCGTTTTGAAATGACTATACTCTTGCATAGCTTCGATAGCGAGCTCAAAAATTTCATGGATAAATGCGGAAATGTCAGCGTGGAATCGTGGATGTCGGATATGACTGGCTGCAAAATCAGTCATTTCTTTTATAGCTTCCTTACTTTTTGCCCCGGCATCTAATTTAGATAGCCTGGCCCAATCTTCCCATGGCGGATAGATGTTGTTTTCAAGGTATTGCTTTACTTTTTTAATCTTGTCCAGACTGGTTGAAGTAACCTTAGTTAAGTCACCGGTTTCGCTAACTTTATGTAAGGTATCTTTTATTTGATCTAAAAGAAGCCTATCAAATGCTTCTGCATCCATCTCGGGAGGTTCGAGGAGATTCAGTTGGGTAGCAACGGATTCGTTGGCTGATTCCCTTAACATGGCTGCTGAAAAATTATTTGCCCTGGCAATATCTGTTAAATCTTTTACTATATTTCTCCAATCTGTGCCATTATTTTCATCTTTTACTATAGTAAGTCTCCTGCTCAACTCCTCCATCTTTTCAACCTTTTCCGGGGTCAATATGGAAGTCATAGCCAGATTGAAATAATATTGCGGTTCTCCTTCAGTAATAATATTTACAATGGGTGATACGCCTGCTTCAAAGGCAAAGCGTTGTAATAATTTGATTCCCAGACTATGAACAGTTCCAATCAATGCATTGGTTAAGGCTTCAGCTTCTTGTCGTAATCCTAATTTTAGTAAAGATATCCTTACTCTACTTTGCAACTCAGATGCAGCTTTTTGAGTAAAAGTGGTAGCAATGATGCCAGCGGCAGGGTAGCCCTCATTTAACTTTTTAACCATTTCTTGAGTAAGTCTGTATGTTTTCCCACTTCCAGCACCTGCAGAAATTATAGTAAATGCCATATTGTATAAAATTTTTATAGTAAGTTGACCTATTTCTATTGCATTGCTATTTACAATTTTATTTACAGTTTTTTCGTTTTTACTGAAAAATTTAAGATGAAAAAGGAATTATTAATTTTTTTATTTATCGTTTCTCAGTTCTTCTTTGGCTGTGAAAAAAACGATGCACTCGACGAATCTATTTTACAAGGGGAAGTCATTAGGGTAACTTGTGCTTCGACGGTTGTTCAGATTAAAAATGCAGAAAAATACGGTGAGGACGGTTGGATGAACGAAATGTCAGCCAGTGTGCAGAAGTATGATAATGTTTTTAAGGTGGAAAATATATGTAAAGTGAATTTGGAAATGGGAAAAACATTTAAATTTAAAATCATTTCTTTAACTCAAAATGATTGTATTCAATGTTTACTTTATGATGCGCCACCAAAGGTTTCTTATGCTATCGAGGTAATTCCCTGAAAAAAAAGAGGGAAATCACTCAAAAAACGGGTGATTTCCCTCAATATTTATTTAATAATCTATTTAGGCAGAAAGTAACGTCGTCCTTATTTTATTTAAGGCTGAACCTGCTTGCACCCAATCGATTTGTTGTTGATTGTAAGTATGATTTACATTGAATGAATCTCTGCTGCCGTCGGAATGATGTAAAACCACTGTTAAAGGCTTACCAGGCACCATTGTTTCGAAACCTTCAATATTAACAAGATCATCCTGACGAATTTTGTCATAATCTGCAGGATTAGCAAATGTTAAGCCCAACATTCCTTGTTTTTTCAAATTGGTTTCGTGGATTCTTGCAAATGATTTAACAATCACAGCTTTTACACCTAGAAATCTTGGCTGCATGGCAGCATGTTCCCTGGAAGAACCCTCACCATAATTTTCTTCACCAAAAACGACGGTACCAATACCTGCCTCTTTGTACGCGAGCCCTGAATCAGGAACGGAAAGGTAATCGTTTTTAATAAAGTTAATCACCTTATTAGTTTCACCGTTAAAGGCATTAATGGCACTGATGAAGGTATTTTTAGCGATATTTTGTAAATGTCCGCGATAAGTTAACCAAGGTCCTGCCATAGAAATATGATCTGTGGTACATTTTCCCTTAGCTTTAATCAAGATACGCATACCTTTCAGGTGTTCGGCCTGGATAGGGGTAAAAGGAGATAAAAGTTGTAATCTTTCTGATGCAGGGCTTACAGATATGGTCACCTCATTGCCGTTATCAGCGGGAGCTACATAACCAGCATCTTCTACGGCGAAACCATTTGTTGGTAATTCATCACCATTAGGTGGATCTAATTTAACAGCCACACCGTCTTCATTTAACAAAGTATCGGTTAAAGGATTGAAAGTTAAATCACCGGCGATGGTTAGTGCTGTAACAATTTCAGGAGAAGCAACGAAGGCTCTTGTTTGAGGATTACCATCATTTCGTTTAGAAAAATTACGATTAAATGAGGTAATGATAGAATTGGCTCTCGTTGGATCGTCAGTATGTCTTGCCCATTGTCCGATACATGGTCCACAAGCATTAGCCATAACCACACCACCAATTTTTTCAAAATCTGCCAGTTGACCATCGCGATTTACTGTGTATCTGATAAGTTCAGAACCAGGCGTGATGGTAAATTCTGCTTTCGCTTTAATATTTTTTTCACCAGCCTGTCTTGCTACGGAGGCAGCTCTATCTAAATCTTCGTAAGAAGAATTGGTACAAGAACCAATAAGACCGACTTCTAATTTTGCCGGATAACCATTATCTCTTACTGCTTGAGCAAACTGAGAAATCGGCCAGGCCAAATCGGGCGTATAAGGACCATTAATATGTGGTTCCAGCGTATTTAAATCAATCTCGATAACCTGGTCGAAATAATCCGCAGGATTTGCATAACAAGCTTCGTCACCGGTTAAATGTTCAGCTACCTTATCAGCTAAGGCGGCAATATCGGTTCTTCCTGTAGCCTTAAGATATCTGCTCATTGAGGCATCGTACCCGAAAGTTGACGTAGTAGCACCAATTTCAGCCCCCATATTACAAATGGTACCTTTTCCTGTACAAGAAAGAGATTCTGCACCGGGTCCAAAATATTCAACGATAGCACCTGTTCCACCTTTAACGGTAAGAATGCCTGCTACCTTTAGAATAACATCTTTTGGAGAGGTCCAGCCGTTTAGTTTACCTGTTAGTTTAACACCAATAACTTTTGGCATTTTTAATTCCCAGGGCATGCCCACCATAACGTCTACAGCGTCAGCACCACCAACACCAATGGCCACCATACCTAATCCACCGGCATTTGGAGTATGGGAGTCTGTACCAATCATCATCCCACCTGGAAATGCATAATTTTCAAGAACAATCTGGTGAATGATACCCGCGCCTGGTTTCCAGAAACCTATACCGTATTTAATAGAAACATCGGCCAAAAATTGATAAACCTCATCATTTTCTCTAAGTGCCGTACTTAAATCTTCTGCGGAACCAACCTCGGCCTGAATCAAATGATCACAATGAACAGTGGTTGGAACTGCGGTATTGGGCATACCACAAGTCATAAATTGAAGAAGAGCCATTTGTGCGGTAGCATCTTGCATGGCAACACGGTCAGGGGCAAAAAATACATAATCTTTACCTTTCTGATAACTTTGCAAAGGAGAAGCGTCGTGAAGATGGGCATAAAGTATTTTTTCGGTAAGATTTAATGGTCTTCCAAGTACTTTTCTTGCGTCAGCAATGCGTTGTGGTAATGCAGCATACCAAGCTTCAATCATATTAATATCAAATGGCATAATCGTTGGTTATTTAGTCTATGCTTTGGTTTTTTAAATTTCGCCCAAATTTAGAACTATTGAAGGATATTTACCCAAAATTTTATGATAATTAATAAAATTTTAGGAATAGGTTTTTTTT
>BJGN01000172.1 GCA_014190515.1 Bacteroidota bacterium | reverse complement strand
CAGGATATGGAAAAATCATCAGAAATGATAGTGCATTTGGCGGGTATCTGGTCGAATCATGAAAAATAATTGTAATTTTGAACCAAACCATTATTTATGAAAAATATAGTCATTCCATTGAGCTGGTTTTTCTTTTCGATTTCATTTTCAGGCTGTACGTCAATCGAAAAACTGGTAGAAACAGGTCAGTATGATAAAGCCATTTATTATGCGACAAATAAGCTTTCAGGTGCAAAAGTGAATAAGGTGGAATATGTTAAAGGTCTTGAAACCGCTTTTAAAAAAGTTACAGATAAGGATATGGCCTACATTGAAAAGTTAAAAAACGAGGGAAATCCTGAATCTTGGGAAACTATTCTCTCTGTTTATGCTACTATTTCAAATAGGCAGGAAAGTATTAGACCTTTGTTGCCGCTAACAGATGAAAATGGTAAAAAAGCTAATTTCTTATTCGTAAATACCAATGATTTAGAAAAAGAAGCAAAGGAACAAACCATTAATTTTTTATACTCTTCAGCTAAAGATTTTTTGCAGGAAGCAAGAAGTACAAAAGATAGAATCCCCGCAAGAAAAGCTTATGACGCTTTGTTAAGATTGAAAAATTATTCGGCAAGATTTATGGATGTTCCCCAACTTGAAAGGGAGGCCAGAGAGTTGGGTACTACTAAGATATTGGTTAACGTTCAAAATTATTCTCAAGCTGTTTTTCCAGCTGGCTTGGAAGATGAAATTTTGAGACTCGGTTTCAGAGACCTCGATAGGGAATGGCAGAAATTTGATGCCTATCCTGAGAGAAATAGAGAGTATGACCTGGGTATTACCTTAATCCTTTCTAATGTACAGGTTAGTCCCGGATCAGTAAGCGAAAAATCATTCAGCGAGAAAAAGGAAATTCCCGATGGATTTCAATACGTATTGGATGAAAAGGGGAATGTTAAAAAGGATACCGCTGGAAATGACATCAAATTACCTAAAAATAAGTTGATTGAAGCCGAGATTTTAGAAGTTTTTCAATCTAAATCCGCTGGCTTATCAGGCCGTCTTGAAGTGATTGATTTACATACCAAAGGGGTAAGAGAAAGCAGAGATATTAATGCCGTTGCTATTTTTGAAAATAGAGCAGCCTCCTTTAAAGGTGATGAGAGGGCTTTAACAGAGGATACGAAAAAGAGACTTGGCAATAGACCTGCCGTTTTTCCTACCGATGCAGTCCTGCTTCTGGAAGCTGCCAGAAAATTGAGACCTCTCCTACCGATGCAGTCCTGCTTCTGGAAGCTGCCAGAAAACTGAGACCGCTGGTAATCTCCGAATTAAGAAAAATTAGAATTGATTAAATATATTTTTTAATGTCCATTTCGAACGAACAAACCTTGTGCTGCCCATTTTGTAAAAGTGAAAAAACAAAAATTGCTTTTTTCCTTAAAGATCATTCCGTTTCAAAAGAAACTTTTAGTCTTTTCGATTGCGAAGATTGTGGATTGAGATTTACAAATCCTATTCCTGACGCTTCGTCCATTGGGAAATATTATCAAAGTGAAGATTATATTTCTCACTCAAATACTAAAAAGGGAATTGTCAATACGCTCTATCATGCAGCAAGAGATTTTATGATCCAACAAAAAATTAATTGGATCAAATCTTTTTCGTCTCATAAAAAACTATTGGATATCGGTTGTGGTACTGGACATTTTATGCATGCCTTAAAACAAAATGGTTTTCAGGTTAAAGGGGTAGAAGTAGATGAAGGGGCTCGAAATTTCGCCATTACTCAGTTCGGTTTGGAGGTAATGACTCCAGACGATTTTTTATCTGATTCAACGGCTGATAAATATGGTGTAGTAACTCTTTGGCATGTTCTCGAGCATATTCATCAACCTAAAGATTTTTTAGAAAAAATTAACCTGTCTCTTTTGGATGATGGCTTATTAATGATAGCCGTTCCCAATTTTAAAAGTACCGATGCAGCATTTTATGGTGATTATTGGGCTGCTTACGATGTTCCAAGGCACTTATGGCATTTTTCTCCTCAATTTATGGAAAAATGGTTGCTGACTTCTGGCTTCAAACTTATCACTAAGAAAAGTTTGCCTCTGGATCCATTTTATGTAAGTCTATTAAGCGAAAAGTATAAAAATCAGGGCAAAGGTAGTTTCATTGGCGGTGTATTTTCTGGTCTGTATTCTTCTGTTATGAGTTGGATGGACTCCTCAAAAGCTAGTTCTTTGGTTTATGTTCTTAAGAAGGTTTAAGTCTTTGCTGAATTCTTTTATTTTAGTTTCGCTTTTATTTCCTTTTTCGCTCCTTAGCCAGGATTATCAATGGTGGGCAAATAATGTGAACTGGGATGGAACAACCCATTGGAGGAATTATGTTACCTATTCACCTAAATATTTAGGGCCCAATGCATTACCTATTCCCACCTTAAATGAAGGAAGAACGGACAGCCTGTTAACGCTTGGTTCTTCTGCGCGCTTTTTACAGTCATCAGGTGATTTTACTTACGCTCAATCTTTTTTCCTGACTTATCCAACGGAAAATAAAAAAATGAGCTTCGATATTTCATGGGTTCCCAGGGAAGTCTATAAAACAAGTCATGAATGGAAAACAGAACGAAAAGTTCACTTTCCCGCCTATTACGAAAGTCATGCAATGGCTGACATAATTTTTAATTCTGTATTACAGCTAAGTAGAGAAAGTACTCATTGGTTGGATGCGGCTTTTAGAGTTTCTTTCCGTTTTGCCACTTCCACCCATGTAAATGCTGCAAGGGGTACTGATGCCCCGGGCTATTCTTTTGATATAACATCGGGTAAGACTATTTCTGCTCGTCTGAGACTTTTTGGCATGCTCGGATTTTATGTCTGGCAAACAAACAGAGATGATTATTTACAAAACGATGCTTTTTTATTCGGTCTCGGTGCCAGGTATAATGTAGGAAACTGGTCTTTTTCTCCTCTATACAAAGGTTATTGGGGCTATATTGGTGACGGTGATGATAATGTGGCTTCTTCGTTAAAAATTATCTATAAGTTAAAGAACTGGCAGATTTTTACCGTTTTGGGTAAAGGTCATGAGGATAATTTATATAATTACGCAGAATGTGGAATGGTATATATGTTTAAACCCAAAATTTAGTTAATTTGTGTTAAATATATTTTGTAATGGCTGTAATTATACCAACCGCTGTGTATGTTCAAAGAAGAAAAATTCTTTTGAATAATGTGAAAGATGGTCTCATTTTTTTTCCCGGAAATAGGGAAAGTCCTATGAATTATCCTGATAATACTTACCACTTCAGGCAGGATAGTAATTTTCTTTATTACATTGGGATAGATAGGCCCGATTTGTCCGTTGTTCTCGATACCAATACAGGGGAAACCATCTTATTCTTTATTACATTGGGATAGATAGGCCAGATTTGTCCGTTGTTCTCGATACCAATACAGGGGAAACCATCTTATTTGGGGATAATTTTACCCTAGATCAAATTGTTTGGCTCGGTGCTTTGCCAACCCTGGAATTATTAGCAGAAAAGTCTGGTATTGCCCTCGTAAAGCCAACTTCTGGTTTAACTGACTATTTATCAGACGCTTTGAATCAAGGCAGAAATGTTCATATTCTACCTCCTTACAGAGCTGAAAACATGCTTTTTATTAATGATTTCATTAAAAAATCAAATAAATCATATCAACAGCTTATTTCTGAAGAATTAATCAGACAAGTGGTTGCCCAAAGGTCGGTGAAAGATGCTTATGAAATTCAGGAAATGATTGACGCTGTCAATATTTCAGGTAAAATGCATGTGGCTGCAATGATGGCGGCTAAAGCAGGTATGTTTGAATATGAATTAACGGGTTTAGTTGAAGGTATTTCTGTTGGTAATGGGGGGAGAATTTCCTATCCTGTTATTTTAACTACGCAAGGTCAAACCCTTCATAATCATAGTTATAGTGGTAGGTTAAAGGAAGGTGGATTAGTTTTAGGTGACTTCGGTTCTGAATCAGCTGGTCATTATGCAGGGGATATAACCAGAACCTTTCCTGTCTCAAAATCTTTCTCTTCCATGCAAAGGGACATTTATGAAATCGTCCTCGACACAGAAATAAAGGCTATTAACCAGATTAAACCTGGGATTAGCTATAAAGATATTCACCTGCAAGCGGCATTGAATATTGCAGAAGGTCTTACTCAGTTAGGCCTCATGAAAGGAAATCCGCAGGACGCAGTGGCTGCTGGCGCTCATGCCTTGTTTTTTCCTCATGGCCTCGGTCACATGATTGGTTTGGATGTTCATGACATGGAAGACTTAGGCGAGGCTTACGTAGGTTATGATGCCTCGGTTTCAAGGAGTACTCAGTTTGGTTTGAAATCTTTGAGATTGGGAAAGAAATTGGAAGAGGGTTTTGTGCTTACCGTTGAGCCAGGTATCTATTTTATTCCCCAATTAATAGACAAATGGGGGAATGATAAGATGTTTTCCGATTTTATCGCATTTGATAAATTGCCTGCCTATCGGGATTTTACCGGTGTAAGAATTGAAGATAATGTGCTCGTAATTCCAGATGGACATGAAATTTTGGGTAATCCAATACCTAAATCTATCTCAGATGTCGAAGCTTTAAGGTCGTAAAGACGATAAATAAAATGATTTTTTATGAATAACCTAAAACAAGAAGATCATAGTAGATCTGCTTATTGGCGCGCTAACATTAAAATTTTAGCCAGTTTATTGCTTATTTGGTTCACTTCCTCCTTTTTATTGAGTATTGTTTTTGTCAAGGAATTAAATCAGTTCAGAATGGGCGGATTTAAAATAGGTTTTTGGTTCGCTCAACAAGGCTCAATTTATGTTTTCCTTCTTATTATTTTTTACTACGTGTGGAGAATGAATAAGTTAGATAAGGAATTCGATGTGGATGAATAAATTTGATTCTTCTTTTAACCTATTTCACGAATTAAAAATTTTGTAATGGATATTCTAACCTGGACCTATATTATAGTAGGATTAACTTTTGTTCTTTACATAGGTATCGCTATTAAAACAAGAGCGTCAAGTACAAAGGAGTTTTATATTGCTGGAGGAGGAGTTTCTCCACTGGCTAATGGTATCGCTACGGCAGCAGATTGGATGTCAGCAGCTTCCTTCATTTCTATGGCTGGACTTATTTCTTTTATGGGATATGATGGCAGTGTTTATTTAATGGGTTGGACTGGTGGTTATGTTCTGTTAGCTCTTTTGCTAGCCCCTTATTTAAGGAAATTTGGAAAATATACCGTGCCTGATTTTGTTGGTGACAGATATTATTCCCAAACGGCCAGATTAGTAGCCGTTGTCGCAGCCATTTTTATTTCGTTTACTTATGTAGCTGGTCAGATGAGGGGAGTGGGGATTGTATTCTCACGTTTTCTTGAGGTTGATATCAATACTGGGGTTATAATCGGTATGATTATTGTCGTTTTCTATTCGGTTCTGGGTGGTATGAAAGGAATTACCTACACTCAGGTAGCCCAGTATTGTGTCTTGATTTTCGCCTACATGGTTCCCGCTATTTTTATAAGTTTACAACTTACAGGAAATCCTATTCCTCAATTGGGCTTTGGCAGTACCTTAAATGATGGTACCTATCTCTTGGATAAAGTAGATGGATTACTTACTGAACTAGGCTTTATAGCCTATACTTCTGGAAGTAAGGGAATGTTGGACATGTTTTTTATAACGGCTGCTTTAATGGTTGGTACAGCGGGTTTACCTCACGTTATTGTAAGATTTTTTACTGTACCAAAAGTGAAAGATGC
>BJGN01000171.1 GCA_014190515.1 Bacteroidota bacterium | reverse complement strand
AAAAGTATGGCTTAGCCGATAAAGGTTTCTCAACCCATGCTGCTTTTTTTGATTATGATAAAGATGGAGATCTTGACATGTATTTGCTCAATAACTCATATCAAGCCATTGGAAGTTTCAATTTACGTAAAAATGAGAGGCCAAATCGCGATCCGGTAGGTGGGGATAAACTTTTTAGAAATGACCAGAATCATTTCACCGATGTGAGTGAAGAAGCAGGTATTTATGGCAGTGTCATTGGCTTTGGATTAGGCGTAACTGTCGGTGATATAGATAAAGATGGCTGGTTAGATATTTACGTTTCCAATGATTTTTTCGAGCGTGACTATTTATACCACAATAACGGTAACGGAACTTTCACAGAGCAATTAGAAAGCAACATGCGCTCTATTAGTGCTGCTTCTATGGGCGCTGACATGGCTGATATCAATAATGACGCTTTTCCAGATATTTTTGTGACAGATATGTTACCTCGCGATGATGCCCGATTAAAAACAGTTACCACTTATGATAATTGGGATAGATATCAATTAAATATTCAAAATGGCTATTGGCATCAATTCACCAGAAATATGCTTCAATTGAACAATGGAGACAATACTTTCAGTGAAATTGGCCGTTTAACCGATGTAGCAGCTACCGATTGGAGCTGGGGTGCCCTTATTTTTGATTTTCAAAATGATGGGCGCAAAGATATTTTTGTTGCCAATGGTATTTATCAGGATCTAACTGATCAGGATTTCTTAAAATTTGTTACCGAGCAAAATACGGTTCAACAAATCATGTCAAATAAGGGAGACGCCTATAAAAAATTGGTTGATCTCATTCCCTCCAATCCAATTCCAAATCATGCCTTTATCAATCAGGGTAATTTATCTTTTAGGGATAATGCGACAGAACTAGGCTTGGGACAACCTGGATTCTCCAATGGTTCCGCTTATGGTGACCTCGATAATGATGGCGATCTTGACTTAGTGGTGAATAACGTCAATGCACCTTTTTCCCTATTTCAAAATCAAAGCAGAGAAATCAATCCTGAAAATAGTTATTTAAAATTTCAATTAACAGGAGTAAAAGGTAATACCAATGCCATTGGGACTAAAATTACTGCCTTTATTGGTGAGGAAAAATTATATTTAGAGCATATTCCCATTCGTGGATTCCAATCAACGGTAGACCCCAGACCAAATATTGGCTTAGGGAAAATAAAGATGGTAGATAGTATATTTATAGAATGGCCAAATGATGAATTAACGGTCCTCAAAGATGTCAAGGTAAACCAAACCATTCGGCTGGAGCAGGAAAATGCTGTATTAAAAAAGGAAATTCCTTACGTAAGAAAGCAACAAATATTCACTGAATTCAATAATCCCTCTATTTTAAATTATCGACATATTGAAAACCCCTTTGTCGATTTCGATCGGGATAGACTGGTTTTTCACATGCTTTCCTCTGAAGGCCCTTGTATTTGTAAGGGCGACATGAATGGAGACAATAGAGAGGACCTGTACATTGGCGGTTCGTCTGGTACCCCTGGTTCCCTTTTCTTTCAGCAACCCAACGGGCAGTTTGTTTCTGTTCAAAAACCTCTTTTTGATATCGATAAAGATTCCGAAGACACTGATTGTGCTATTTTTGATGCCAACGGTGACGGAAAAAATGACCTTTATGTTGCCAGTGGAAGTAACGAGGTTTCCAATAGCTCCTCCTCTTTGGCAGATCGTCTATATTTCAATACTTCCAATGGTAAACTGGTAAAATCAAACCAAATACTTCCAGCAAATCAGTTTGAAAGTACCTCAACGGTTAAACCAGCTGATTATGACCTTGATGGTGATATTGATTTATTCGTTGGCGTTCGTTCCATTCCAATTTATTACGGTTTGCCCGCCAGTGGATTTGTTTTACAGAATGACGGAAAAGGAAATTATAGCGACGTTACGTCAAAAATAATTCCCTCCTTAAAAAATATAGGCATGATCACCGATGCTGCTTGGATTGATTATGATAACGACAAAGATGCTGATTTACTTGTTGTTGGAGAATACATGCCACTCCGCATTTTTCAAAATAATGGGGGTAAGTTTACGGAAATTTCTAAAAATGCAGGGTTTGAAAATACCAATGGCTGGTGGAATACCGTGGAATCAGCCGATGTAAATAACGATGGATATCCAGATTTAGTTGTTGGGAATCATGGGTTAAACTCCAGGTTTCGCGCTTCTATGAAACAACCTATTGAACTTTACATTCACGATTTTGATCAAAACGGTACGATAGAACAAATTTTATGTCAGTATAATGGAGATAAATCATATCCCTTCATTTTACGTCATGATTTAGTCCTACAAATGCCTATTTTGAAAAAGAAATACTTAAAATACAATAGCTACAAGAACCAGCAAATTACTGATATTTTTGATAAGCCGTTGCTTGAATCTGCTTTGAAATTACAGGCGAACACGCTTGAAACCGTTGTATATTTAAATACGGGAAAAGGGTCATTTACCAGAATTCCCCTACCTGTTGAAGCTCAATTTTCACCCGTTTATGCCATTTCAATCAATGATTTTGATGGGGACAATCAACTGGATATTCTATTGGGGGGAAATTTATATCAATCTAAACCAGAAGTCGGTAGGTATGATGCCAGTTATGGCTTATATTTAAAAGGGGATGGAAAGGGAAATTTCAAATCAGTCTCCTCAAAAGACTCAGGCTTTAAGTTAAAAGGTCAGGCCAGAGGTTTTTCAATGGTTACTTTAAATAATAAACCTGTTTTAATTGTGGCGAACAATAATGAGCAAGCCCAGACATTTACCATCCAAAAGGAAAAAAATTAATTTTCAGCAAGAAAAGGAGGTTAAATGAAACAGTCAAAATGGCCTATTTTACTACTGTACAGTGCGCTGTCCCTTTCGGTAAGTAACTGTAACCAAAATAAATCGCCCGAATCGACTTTATTCAACACCGTTCATTCCTCTTTATCAAATATAACTTTTTCAAACCAACTTACTGAAACAGAGGATTTCAATATCATCGAGTACCTCTACTTTTATAATGGCGGCGGCGTAGCACTGGGCGACATTAACAATGACGGCCTATTAGATATTTATATTACTGGTAATCAAGTAAGTAATAAGTTATATCTAAATAAGGGAAACTGGCAATTTGAGGATATTACGCTGAAAGCTGGCGTTGCATCACCTGGTGAATGGAAAACAGGCGTTACTATGGTAGATATTAACGGGGATGGTCTTTTGGACATTTATCAGTGCCGATTGGGTAATTATAAGGGAATAAAAGGGGAAAACGAACTATTTATCAATCAAGGTGATCTCACTTTTACTGAAGAAGCGAAACGTTACGGTCTAAATTTTAGTGGTTTCAGTACACAAAGCGCCTTCCTCGACTATGACCTTGACGGCGATCTCGACATGTATTTACTCAATCATTCCGTTCATACCGAGCACAGATTGAATGAAGCATCAAAAAGAAATTTCGATGATGCTTTAGCTGGGGACAGGTTTTTTGAAAATGTTGACAATACCTTTTACCCTGTAACTAATAGTTCAGGCATTTACAGCAGCCAATTGGGATATGGGTTAGGTATTGGGGTCAGCGATGTGAATAACGACGGCTGGCCAGATATATACATTTCCAATGATTTTAGTGAAAATGATTATTTATATCTGAATAATAAAAATAAAGGTTTCACCGAGGTCCTACGTCAGTCGATAAAACACACTTCCCGATTTTCTATGGGCAATGATCTGGCCGATTACAATAATGACGGTTACATAGATATTGTTTCCCTGGATATGTTGCCTGAAGACGAAGTAGTAATAAAAAAATCGGCCGGTGAAGATCCTTATAATACCTATAAATTAAAATTATCCTTAGGGTTTGGCCGACAATTTTCAAAAAATGCCCTTCAATTGAACCTGGGTTTAGATGAAAATAATATTCCTCAATTTGCAGAAATAGCCCATTTGGCGGGTATTGCTGCTACCGATTGGAGTTGGGCTTCCTTGCTTGCAGACTTTGATAATGACGGTTGGAAAGATCTGTTTATTAGTAACGGCATTCTAAGAAGGCCGAATGATATGGACTATATAAATTTTCTTGCCAGCGAGGAAATAGTCAATAACCCTGATGTGAGTGATAAAAAGCTATATGGTCAAATGCCAAATGGAGAAGTGTCTAATTATTTTTTTAAAAATAATAAGGATTTGACTTATAAAAATGTGACAAAAAGCTGGGGTATTAATACCAATAGTATTTCAAATGGGGCTGCTTATGGCGATTTGGATAACGACGGAGATTTAGATCTCGTGATAAATAACATAAACCAGGAAGCTACTTTACTAAACAATCAATCCAGAAATACTGAGCTCTCCGCTAAAAATTCCTTTATAAATATCCATTTTAACGGCTTAACCCAAAATACTAAAGGTATAGGGGCAAAAGTCATGGTTTATGCCCATGGGGATAAGATGGTTCAGGAAAATTTCCCTGGCAGAGGATTTCAATCGTCGGTTCCGCCAATCCTTCAGATGGGCTTAGGTGAAACTCAAATCATTGATTCTTTGCGTGTAATATGGCCAGGTGGTAAAACCAAATTATGGGAAAATATTCCTGTAAATCAAACCCTTTCCGTTAATGAAAAGGAATTGACCGAGCTTTATTCCTATAAGCAATCAAATGGGATTGTACCTTATTTTTCCACCTCGGACGACATTGAATTTGTTCACAAGGAAAATGAATTCAACGATTTTGACATTTCCTATTTACTTCCACATAAATATTCAACTTTAGGTCCTGGAATAGCTGTAGCAGATGTAAACGGCGATCAACTGGAGGATTTTTATGTAACAAAGGCCAAAAACGGATTGGGTGGTTTATTTTTTCAATCTAAAAACGGAAAACTTCAGCGCCAAGAGCAAGCTGTTTTTTCCTCGTTTAAGGAATCTGAGGAAACCAATGTTCATTTTTTCGATGCCAATAAAGATGGTTTCCAAGATTTATATATTGGGATGAGTGGCAATGAATGGCCGGATGGAAATAAGAACTTAAGGGACAGATTGCTCATTAATGATGGAAAAGGAAATTTCAAAGATGAAAGTTTCCGATTACCTGCCTTTTACCAACATACCGGAACCATTACTTCAGCTGATTTTGATAAGGATGGGGACGAAGATTTGTTTATTGGAAATCATTTCATTTCTGGTAAATATGGTTTTTCTTCCCAAAGTTACCTGCTTATAAATGACGGGAAGGGTTATTTTTCCTATTTATCTGGGAAAAAAGGGTTTGACGTATCTGGTATGGTTACTGATGCAAAATGGGTGGATTTAGATGGAGATAACTGGCTCGACCTGTTGATTGTTGGGGAGTGGATGCCAATACGAATTTTTAAAAATGAGCAAGGCATTCTAAATGAAATAAAGAATACCGCGTTAGAAAATACTTCTGGATGGTGGCAAACCATAGAGATTGCTGATGTAGATAATGACGGTGACAACGATGTTATTTTGGGGAATCAGGGGGAAAATACGAGGCACCAACCTTCCAAAGAATTTCCCATGTATTTGTATGTCAGTGACTTTGACAATAACGGCACTTTAGATCCGCTCATCACCTATCAAAGTAAAAAAGGTATTTTTCCAATACATAGCAGAGACGAACTTGTCAAACAAATACCGAGTTTAAAGAAAAAGTTTGTCAAGCATGAAGATTTTGCCGGGAATACCATTTCACAGATATTAGGAGCAGAAATGCTCAGAAAAAGTAAAAGACTGGAAGTCACCCTTTTTAGC
>BJGN01000170.1 GCA_014190515.1 Bacteroidota bacterium | reverse complement strand
TTTAGCTGATACGTTAATGCCAATCGGTTCTTTATCTGGTCCTTCAATCGCACTACCAGCACCTAGTTTAATTCTAACGCTTGAGTGAAATGGAATAGCCACACCACCAGGAGTAGTAGTCGGATCTCCATACATCACACCCATCTTTGTTCTAATTTGATTTAAACAGACAAAGAGAATGTTTTGATTAGCGATAATACCTGTGATTTTTCTCATGCCTTTTGAAATAGCACGTGCTTGTAGACCAATACTATCTTTATCATATTCACCTGCTAATTCTGCTTTAGGCGAGGTAGCGGCAACAGAGTCCCAGATAATGGTTACAGGTACATCTTTTTGCATAGCCTTAGATTTCATAATAGTGCTTTCAGCAATGCTAAAGACTTCCTCGGTGCAGTGAGTGTCAACATAGACAAAACGTTTAGAGATATCGACGCCTAAAGTTTTTAGATTTTCAATACTAACAGCGTTTTCTGTATCAATATAGACAACAATCCCACCGGCCCGTTGGGTTGACTTAGCAATTTGAGAGGCAATATGGGATTTCCCGATTGAAGGAGGACCAAAAATTTCAATGATACGGCCTTCAGGTAGACCACCATTTTTACGATTAGCAATAATATAATCTAATTGTACTGAACCTGTGCTAATCCAACGTTTCACATGGGTAGGTGAATCATCAGAAGAAAGGTTATAAGCAATTCTCATACCTCTTTCTTTGTTCAAAGATTTAATTAGATCACTTGTAAAATCATCAGTAATTACATCGGATTGCAATTCCGAGCTTGTTTTCTTTTTAGAAACCGCCATTTAAAATCCTTTAGTTATTAAAATTTAGATAATTGATTATAAAAAAAAATCCTGCTTTTACACAGGATTTCTTAGAAAATATTCCTTCACTCTAAATCAGCGAAGGCGTCATCCAAGTTAGCATATTTAGATGACTTAGCGTCAGCCGCCGGAGCTTTAGGTGTCACTGTTGGCTTAGGCTTCACCACAATCTCTTCTTCATCCAAGGCCGCAGTCACTGTCGCCCCACCACCCTTCACCGTTCCATCACTCTTATCAGCCTCATCCCCATTCAACCAATCATTCAAAATCTTTTCCAATTCAGCATATGACTTTAACTCAAACAAATCATTCACATCAGGCACATTGTCCAAATACTTTTTAATTTGTTCAGGCTTATCAGCCAAGGCCGATTGCTTAGGACGTGGACTCACAGTCGTATCAGCAAATTGCTTGCCTGGCAACTTAGCACAGGACACCTTCAAATCACGACCTTCAGTCACATCAGTAATATCACCATAATCTTCATCCAACATGATATTAAGGAGATTTTGATATAAGGTCTTACCAAAGGACCAAATACGCACACCTTTATCTTCTTCACCACGCACTACCACTGGGGCATAACAACGCATTTTTGGATATAACTTCTTAGCCAATTCATATGACTCTTTAGAACCATCATCACGAAGCTTGTTAATCAATTCTTGAATTGGGTCAGGCTTGTTAAATTGATATGGGGCCAACAAACCAGCATTATTACCAATATTGTAATAAAACATCAATTCTTTAAAAGGTTGACCTTCATTGTTTGGGAAGGATAAGAGACGCACTTGATAATCTTGACCTTCTTCAGGACGCCAAGAAATATTCTTCTTAGAAGAAACACCAGTAATTTGATTAAGTTTTTTACGCAAGGCAGATAAATCGATTGCCATAATTTTTTTCCTTTGTTTGTTTTTCTAAAATATTAAAATCTAAATTTTTAATATGTTTTATTATATTTTTAGTTTGTTACTTTTACTATTTTTTTTTAATTTTTTTTTACTTTACTCGTTTAAACACATTAGGGTTAGCATTCCAACACGCCCCCTTAATAATATCAAAACCATTATTCTTCAAATACTCTTTCACCATCTTTCGCATCTGTGGTCCTTTTACAAACTGAGTTTTATCATCTGTTTGATATTCCCAAAAATGTCCGATCGATTCATCCGGTGTCCAACTAAATCCATCCACTGACATACACAACAATCCTCCCACCTTCGTCATCTGCATCAATTCTCTAACATAATCAAGCGGAGCTGTCATATGTTCCACACACTGCAATGATAACACTACATCATATTGATTTTGTCGAGTAATATCCTGCTTCGGTGCAATAAATCCTTCAGACTGACAGGTTGATAACAGAGATTGCGCTTGAAATGTGACATTATTATAAAATGAGACATCCTGACAACCTGAAGAGATTAAATCTAAAGTTGTTAAACCATTACCATTCCAATCATCAAAATAAGATAACTGTTGCCAATCATAACCATTCAATTGTAAATAACGTAATACGTGAGCAATCGAACCTTCAGATACAGATAAATAACAATCCACTAAATCCCATTGATAGTCAGGATTACTATACGCTGTAAAATCTGTACAATTTGATTGGGCCCATTGTTGGGTAACAGCTGCTTTTTGAGGTGAATTAAAAACATATTCCTTTACAGCTTTTAAAGTCATGGTATTAATAGATGGATCATTCAATAAACGTGAGATAGTTCTTAATTTTAAATCTTTTTTCATTATTAGCCTTAATGTTAAAGTTAAGTTATATTTTAAATTTTAAAGTGTGTTTTACAATTTTTATTTATAAATAGGCACAATTCAGGAAATTCAGGTTCAGGAAGCACAAAAAATTCAGTTTTGGTCCACGTAATAGATATAGATAGATATTACTGTATTTGCTTATTTTTCTTTCAATTCACAGGATTTTTTACCAATATCATGACAGTATTGTACTTTAATTTTATCTTTCTTTTCGATATAAGCCTTTAAGAGACGATGATTACCATCTAAGATCTTATCATCTGGAGAAAGAATAATTGGAAATTTAAAATCAGCTTTCAATGCTCTATCATAATGATCAATATAATCACCGAAAGTTAATTTACCTTCCCAGGTCCAAGGATCTTCGTCACGAGTTTTATTAACTAATTCAGAAACCGACATCTCTTCGAGAGGATATTTGTCATGATCTTTCATAATTTTGAGCAAATCGCCCACATAATAGGATTTATCTTTATAATCAAAAGTGCTACCCTTGTCAAAAGCATAATCGGTAGCTTCAAGTAAAATTTGTATATATTTTTTAAGTAAACCTGCCATATAATATTCCTTTTAATATTATATATCTTTTTTTCTGAATTCTATTTCCCGATTTAGATACCAGAGAGCTTTGGATAAATCATCGAGGTCACTTTCGCCAGCTTTTTTACCGGCTCGAAGGACATATTTAATGACATTGCCTAAGCTGAAATTCAGATCGTACATTTCAATGATGTCAATAGGAGTTACTGTGTTTTGGTAGTGTTGTGGGTTGGCTTTGTCCATTACGTTTTTTCTTCTTTCTGCGTTTGGAAATCATGTAAGGGGCTGGGGCGCTATAACCAGCGACGGCTCCACCGCCTAAAGTCATGGATTCCCTTAAAAGTTGTTCATAAATTTTGAGTAATAAAGTTTCGTTCATATTATAATCCTATTTTAAGATTAATTATGACTCCAGTAATTGTCGAGATAAATATTTTTCTCTTTCATAGGCCATATCAATGGCATGAATACATAATTGCACCATTTGAGAAACATTATGTAGATAAAATCTGTTTTCTTCAAGATGAAAACCAGTGCTACAGAGAATCCCTATCATTTCTTCAGTTGTTAATTGTACTCCAAAATGTTGTAATAGAAAAAGAGTACGATGAGGCACTGACATTTTAGGGCAGTGTGGGTTATAATCGTAGAGTTGACCTAGTTTATTGCGATGCCATTCACTTTTTTGTTCAATGAATTGATCGTTTTCTAAATCACCCAGTCTTCCTAAGGGAAAGAGTAAAGTAATCATGGCTAGGGATTTACGAGACATCTCCAAAATGTCAGTATCTAAATTTTTAGCCATTTTATTAGCGAATCGGAAAGAGTCGAGGGCAAAGCGTAGGATGCTGCCAGGTCCACAATAACCATCTTCAATTTTAGTGGAATAAGTGGAGATTAAGAGTCGTTCGCCGAGTTCATTAACCATTTGATCGAGTTGGGGATTTTTAAAGAGAGCAATATAGTTACTATATTGAGTGAATAAATCAGCTAATTCATTTTCATTCATGATATGATGAGCCATGATTAAATCTTTCTGTGAGAAATAGTTTCGATATTTAAAGGAAAGTGACCGAAGTCTTTAAAATTATAACCACCATTAATTAATTTTACAAATTTTTCTTTACTATTTTGAGCTACATCGACTAGCATTGCATCGTGAATCAGAGCTAGTGGTAGCATTTCCTCATTGAATTGTTCAGTAAACCATAAAAAGCCAGCCAAGGCCACATCCACTGCCGTGCCTTGAATGTAACCGTTAAGAACTTGATGTAGATGCACATCTGGTGACCATTTAATTGGGCGGCCAAAGTGCGTCTGGTGATATCCAGATGCGTCACGTTGCATCGCAAGAGATAAAATATAGTTTATATTAAAATACTCTAAAACTTTCAACCTGATAGCTCTGGATTTATCTGCTGAAAATTCACCGATGGCCATTTCTTCACCTAATCCATATAAGATTGAGATAACAGCTCGTTTCATCACGGTACGATCAACAGGAAAATCTAAACTATCGCAAATATCTTGGTAAATATCATCAGGGGCTGTTAAATTTGCAATATAACGAGCAACTCTGGGTTCCAAGGATTTAAAATCAATCATTAAGATTTCACCTTCTGAAAAACGACTCTTTAAAATATTACGATATTTCTTAGGTAAATTCATGATTTTCGCCCCATGACTGACACTAAGACGTCCTGTAATAATTTCGGAACGAGTATACTGAATTTTTTCATCATCTTTAAAGGTATTTAATAAAGAAATATTCCCGTCATGTTTTTCCAATTTCTTATAAACCCCTAATAGGAGTCGATCGATTTTTAAAGGATGCAAAACTTCAAAGAGTCGAGCGTTATTTAACAATAATGTCGCATAATTTTTAGTATCTTTCTTTTTAATATTGTGAATAATCTCCTGACGTTCTTTTTCATAATGAGATAAAAAATGATCAGGAATAGAATGTTTATGAAAAGGTAATTGATATTGAGTAAAGAATTTTTTAAATTTTAAAAAAGGTTCTTGCTCATCAAATAATTGATAAATCTCTTGCATATAAATAATAACTTAAAAAAATTAATTTGTTGTAACATCGAATAACTCTACATCTATTATTTTACGCTGAAATATCTCTTTATACACATTTATAATATTAATTGTGTGTAACTGTTTCGATGACATTGTAATGCTCTTATAAATTTCAGATGGCGTATAATTCAATACATGATAACCTGGTGTAAAGCTTGAAGTCATAAAAGTTTTTAAATACTTACAATGAAATGATATATCATAATAATTAGAAATTTCATTCTTATTCTTTGTGACAGTTACACCACCCTCATATTTTGTTTGAGTTTTCTGTTCAGCATTAATAGTCTTTTCATTATCAATACAATTTTGATAATATAATAATCTAGCATCATCATTATTAGTATTTGTTACAAAATTAGTTGTTATAATATTCTTATTATTAACATCCTGACTTGCATTTGAAATTAAAAAATTATACTCGACGTCTTTCTCGTTATGAAATCGTAAATCATTACCTGTTTGAGTTGTTAAAGTTAAACCACTTATATCATATTGAGTATTTTGTTGTATTTTATAAATCCCTTTACTTATTTTATCTGAATCTGTAAAATAATCATTTAAAAATGATGAATAAGAAAACCGTTGTGATTTCTCAGTTGTGTTAATAATTTG